>NZ_JAAHHM010000048.1:0-49946 GCF_010692445.1 Moorena sp. SIO3E8
GTGCTCTTCAAATCGCAAGAGGCAAGAGGAAAGAGGCAAGAGGCAAGAGGCAAGAGTCAAGAGGCAAGAGGCAAGAGGCAAGAGGCAAGAGGCAAGAGGCAAGAGGCAAGAGGCAAAAGTTGGTTTTAGTTATAGTTTTTTAGGTGTTGAAAATGTCACAGCTCAAAGACTTTAAAGATTTACTAATTTTGCCAAAATCGATGATCATAGTAATTGCTCATAACTACTATTATTAATCAACTCGACTAGGTGACGACTCTTGCCCTTTGCCTCTTGTGATTCTTCAAACTTGATCTGGATTCACTCCCATTGCTCGTAAGCGAGCAGCCAGTTTTTCAGCCCGTTCTTGAGCGATCGCCGCTTGTTCTTGAGCGATCGCTGCTTGTTCTTGAGCGATCGCTGCTTGTTCTTGAGCGATCGCTGCTTGTTCTTCAGGAGTAGGTAGCACAATTCCGTCCAAGGTAGCCCAACGCAGCCAAGTGGCCTCCACATCCTTGTAAAAGCCTGACCAACGCACTAAGGCTAACCCTAATATTTCGCTAACTAGTCGCTCCTGTTCATCTTCACTTAAAGGTTGATAGACTCCATTGTCTAAGCTAAATCCCGCCCAATCTTCTGGATTAAACGGGTCGTACCAAAAATATTCCGGTACTCTGACTTGGTCTTGATAAACTAGCTTTTTGGTAGTTTTATCGGTCTTGGCTGTACTCTCAGAAATTAGTTCAATGATCACATCAGGTGCTTTACCTTCTTCCCAAACTACCCAACTAAGTCGTTCGCCTTTGGGAACTCCAAGCACTACAAAGACATCTGGACCTCGAAAGTCTTGATTCTTAAGTTGTGCTTCACTGAAATGAAGAAACATATTACCGCCCACATAGCCATCCTCCCGCTCGGCCAACCAAGGCAATAAGGGATCGATCAGCATTTGCATCTGGAGTTTATGTCGTTCAGTTTCCATCGGAATACCGTCATCACAGGGAAGTTCATACTGAGTTGGCAGTAAAGGAGTATCAGGTACAACAGCAGAGGTCATGGTTTTAGACATAGTTCTCTTTGGTGGTATCACCTACTCAAATTTAACGGCCATAGCTACGGTATCGTTGAAACTCGGGAAAAAACCCAGCGCTTGGATCTATCTTTTTTGCTAAAAATCTGGTATATAAGTTCAAAATTGAATTATTGTTGATAGGGTTTCTGATAGTAACCAGGTACAAGGATTTTTTACCTCTTCCCAGGGAGTGCGCTTGACCCATTAAGAATTAAATTCGCCACGGGTCGCACCGCTCCCTACTCCCTACTCCCTACTCCCTATTCCCTACTCCCTACTCCCTATTCCCTGTTCCCTGGGGACATCTCTAGCTTCTGGCAAAATTAACATCGCATCACCAAAGGAATAAAAGCGATAACTAAGAGCGATCGCATCCTGGTACAAGGTCAGTAACCGCTCTCTGCCTACCATGGCGCTAACTAACATTAATAAACTCGACCGAGGTAAGTGGAAATTGGTAATCAATCCCTCCACTACCTGCCACTGATAGCCTGGGTAGATAAATAAGTTAGTCTTACCACAATAGGGTTGTAATTCCCCATCCACAACGGCTCCCTCTAAAGCACGGACTACCGTTGTGCCTACAGCAATCACTCGACCTCCGGTTGCTCTAGTTTCCTGAATTTGCTCCACAGTTGATTGGGGGACTTCTAGCCACTCTCCGTGCATGTCGTGCTCGGTAATATCCTCCACTTCTACAGGTCGAAATGTACCAACCCCCACGTGTAGGGTGATATACCCTAGCCGAATTCCCCGTTGGCGGCAGTTTTCCATCAGCTGATTGGTGAAATGGAGTCCAGCGGTGGGAGCAGCAACAGCACCATTCTTTTGAGCATAAATAGTCTGATACTGGTCTGGGGTAGCTTGAGAGTCTTGGATATAGGGGGGTAGAGGAACCTGGCCATACCACTCCAACAGGGTTTCCCAGGATACTCCCTCTGGGAAATCAAACTGCAATATCCGCCCACTGGTCGCTTCATCTGTTGCCAGAACAGTTGCTTTAAGAGGAGGTAGGGGGGTAGTTAGGTGTTTTGATACGGTACTATCGTTGAGCCCAAGGTCGGATGAGGGAGTAAACCAAATCTCTGCTCCTGGCTTAAGACGCCTACCTGGTTTGACTAAAGCTAGCCAACTCTGGTGTTGTCCCTCCTGTAGTTCTTGATGTGGTCGCTCTTCTAACAACAAAATCTCCACAGGCACACCAGTTGATTTACGCCCATAGAGTCGAGCGGGGATAACCCTGGTGTTATTGAGGATCAATAGGTCACCCGGTTGCAATAGCTCAGGTAATTCCCTAAAGATATGGTGGCTATGGTGAGTTGGTGAATCTACCACCAACAGTCGTGAACCATCCCTCTCGCTCAAGGGTGTTTGGGCAATTTGCTCTTCGGGTAGTTCATAGTCATAGCTCGAGACTAATTGGTCGATTTGGTGCTTGGATGTCTGTTTGTCAATCCCTGTCATGCTGTTATTCGTAAATTGGGGAATATCCCCTATCTAAGATCGGGGGAATATCCCCTGTCCGTGAGCAATCCTGGCTTGCGAAAATAAAGATATAGCATAGGATATCAAGCCTCAGTTGGTTACTAACTAACTCCTCTCTATGGATTACCTTTACTTTTTAGCTAATGCCAGTCTAACTCTGCGAGTCGTTGAGTATCTAAAAGACTCGCCCCAGCTACCTATCAAATTTGCCACGGTGATTCATCGGATTGATGGCTGGGTGGTTAAGGTTAAGATGGACACACCCTTAACCGCTCAACAACATGGAGACTTTCGGGCTTATATGAACGAGTTGGGGATTCCCTACAGCCCAGACATTCGTGTGCAAATGGCTCTGTGGAGTCTGGAAACCGGACAGTCACCGGTAGAGGTCATGCGTCGCTACCAAGTTGCTGTGGTTTCTCATGGTAGTCCAAACCAGAGCGACATAGAAGCTTTTTGCGAGCAATTTACCATGGGGTTGGGATATTGTCCAGAAACCTTGGCTTGAGCAACGGTGATTGCTTCTGGGCAGCAACTTCATGTAGGGTGGGCAGTGGATCAGACAGATTCACAAGCTGGGCTTTGCACGTTGCTAGGCACTGCCCACCGTAGGATTAACCACAACGGTGCCAGATCTCAGTTCATGTAGGGTGGGCAGTGGATCAGACAGATTCACAAGCTGGGCTTTGCACGTTGCTAGGCACTGCCCACCGTAGGATTAACCACAAGGGTGCCAGATCTCAGTAATACCTAGAATTTTGATAAAATCGGTTATGATTCAGCACGGTAATGTAACCGAAGTCTATGCCCTTGCCAGCAAATCTAGTCACCCTAACTACCACCGAAAATCAACAGACGTTAACCATAAATCCCCCAACATCTGGTCTATCTTTGCAGGGAGTTATAAGGATACCAGGGGATAAATCGATTTCCCATCGAGCCTTAATGTTGGGAGCGATCGCGTCAGGAAAAACTACCATTAAAGGGTTACTTTTGGGAGAAGACCCCCAAAGCACTGCTAGCTGCTTTCGTGCTTTGGGTGCAGATATCTCGGAACTTAATACTGAACAAGTGATTGTTAAGGGTATAGGACTAGGGAAACTGCAAGAACCGGTTGATGTCTTAAATGCAGGTAACTCGGGTACTACCCTACGTCTGATGCTGGGACTACTCGCTTCTGCTGCTGACCGATTTTTTACTGTAACCGGTGACAAGTCTTTGCGATCGCGTCCGATGTCCCGTGTGGTGAAACCCCTACAACAAATGGGAGCAAGCATCTGGGGGCGTGAAGGTGCAACGCTCGCTCCCCTGGCCATTAAAGGCTCGGTTCTTAAACCAATTCACTACCACTCTCCCATCGCCTCAGCTCAAGTAAAATCCTGTATTCTCCTCGCTGGTTTAATGACCGAAGGACAAACAACTGTCACTGAACCAGCCCTCTCCCGTGACCACAGCGAACGGATGCTCAAAGCCTTTGGCGCTCAAATTATTACTGACCCAAAAACCAATAGTGTTACCGTCACAGGACCGGCTCAGTTGCAAGGGCAAACCGTAATTGTTCCTGGTGATATTAGCTCAGCTGCCTTTTGGTTAGTAGCCGGAGCTATTGTACCGGGTTCAGAACTGATTGTGGAAAATGTCGGTGTCAACCCTACCCGTACAGGTATTTTAGAAGCCCTATCCATGATGGGGGCTGATATTGAGCGGTTAAATGAGCGAGTAGTGGCTGGGGAGCCGGTGGCAGATTTGCGGGTACGTCACAGTAACCTAAAAGGATGCACCATTGCGGGTGACTTGATTCCCCGCCTGATTGATGAAGTGCCGATTCTAGCAGTAGCAGCAGTCTTTGCCCAAGGAACTACTATCATTCGGGATGCAGCAGAACTGCGAGTTAAGGAAAGCGATCGCTTAGCCGTGATGGCATCCCAGTTGAACCAGATGGGAGCTCAGGTCACTGAATTGCCCGATGGTTTAGAAATTATCGGTGGTACTCCCTTAACCGGTACAGACGTGGATAGTCATACTGACCACCGCATTGCCATGAGTTTAGCGATCGCAGCCCTCAATTCCCAAGGTACAACTACCATTCACGGTGCTGAAGCGGCTGCCATCTCCTATCCAAACTTCACTACCACCTTGGAAGAGGTAATTAAGGCTTGTTGACCGCTGACCGCTCAAAATAAATAAAGTAATGGGTAAAGGTTTCTAAAATTACCCTTTACCCATTACTCGTTACCCTTTAACCCAAATTTTTCCCCGAGCAGCTAGCCCAACTAAGTAGCTCAACTTATGAAGGCTATCACTCTATTTCAGGGATTGGAGAAGTTAACAAAGCTAGTTTACGCAGCTGCTTAGCTTTGGATAAAAACAACCTTTCGTAGGCTTTAATATCCTTATCCTTAGCAAATTCCTCATCGTAGCGCTCTTTGCTCGCTAGTTTCATTTTTTGCAGTTCATCACCATCATTTAGCAGTATCTCCAGTTTCTTGTCCAATTCCGCTTCATTTTTGAAATAGTGAGCACCGGGTCCTGCAACCCAACGATTGAAGCGATTATTGTTTGCCAGAACCGGTTGACCAGCGCTGAGGGCTTCTACTAAAGAAGGATTAGTGCCACCAACTTGATGTCCATGAATATAGAGTCGTGCGTGGAATCTCAAGGCATTAACCACTGACTTATTATAGATAGCACCAGGAAATATCACCTCATCACTGGCTGCTTCTAAAACTTGTTTGTGATAGGGTACCTGATCAGGTAAATAGCGACCAAGCACCACCAATTTAAGACCCCGAGGTCGCCTGCAAAAGCCAGAAACAATCTCTAGAATCGAGTTTTCTGGTTCAGGTCTGGCAATTACCAAAGCATACTCCTTCGGAGCCAGATTATACGCGGTTAAAAGTTGTGAGTCGCCATCAACAACTTTCTCGGTTCCATAAGGGATAACCGTAATTTTATCAGAAGCTACTTTTCGGGTCAATAAATGACTCTTGATTGCTGGATGATCAGCAATTAAACTGTTAGCTAACCAACACCCAGCCCATTCATTGAGATATAACCAAATTTTTTCAGGAAGCCTCCATTTGCTGCGTTTCCATTCCAGACCATCCATATTCATAAAATTGGTAATTCCTTTGAGGCGATACCAAATACTGAAGATGGCTGTGTTATAGCCAAGGGTAAGCACGATACCCTTTTGCTTGAGCGCATGTAATGTAGATTTCCAATCAAAAATTATCGATCCCATTGCGTTACCATACGGGACCGGTATATGAACCAGACGAATACCATGCCAGTATTCTTCAAACATCTGATTTTTGTGCTCTTCCTGACAATAGACTGTGACTTCCCATCCCTGAGATACAAGATATTTTGACAGCCGTTCCGCGAAAGTTTCAAATCCACCATATTGGGCGGGAATGCCACGGATACCAAGAATTGATAGTTTCAACATTTTAGATGCCCCAGTCTAACAGTATACAACGGCAAACATTTGCCTTCCCAATTCACGAGTTACTTAGACTAACTGAGTTTAATCACGAAAACGCACCGAACAGCCGATAAAAAACGGCTATCAAAGCGATCCAGCGCGGTGTTGGGGAGGCAGTGCGGTCTTGGGGGTTCCCCCCATGAGCAACTGCCGTGGTTTCCCCCACTCGCGCTTTGCATCAAGAGAGGTAGATCAACCCGATAATTTTTTTTGCCTACCTTTTGCCTACCTTAAGCTGCTTTATCAATCAAGTAGATTTATAGGATAAGGCTAGGCCATGATTTGTCAAAACTCTGTTAGTTTGACGCAGTTTGACAATAGACTATCACCTGCCATCACTGAGATGGTATTTATCCACAAACCCTTAAAACCATTAAGTATAATACGTTCCAGCGCGGTTGTTAGCGATGCAGCGCGGTCTTGGGGAGGCAGTGCCTTCATGTGGGGGTTCCCCCCATGAGCAACTGCCGTGGTTTCCCCCACTCGCGCTTTGCATCAAGAAATGTCAGACTTGATTTGATGGTTTTTCTCTGGAACACACTACCACCAAGCAGAGGGGATGTGACACGCTTCACGCTGTGTCCCCTACACATTTAGGATTTGTGTGATAAATAGTCTCTGAACTTTAGGCGGTCGTTGAAGCGGTTGTGCCAACTTGTCAAAAGTGCCATAATCTGTTAGCATTTCAGGATTTTTGATGACGAATAACTTGACCATAGATGCAATAATCACCATTAGTTTTCCAAACGGTTTAACGATGGCTTTGCTATTTAATCAACCTTTCACACAATATATTAAAATCCCTGTCAAAATTCAAGATTTTAAAAAAAGTTAATGTTGTCAACAGCGGTCAATCAATTGTCAATCAACTGCTACATCTTGTAGTATATCCCATTCAATCAACTCAACGATGCTCGACGTGGAACTGAGCGAGTTCATTGACAAACCTCCAACAATTAAATTGAGCTGAAGCAACATCTGATTAGTGATCAGACTTTAGTAATCAGACTTGGCTAACAGGTTAATCATACTTTGTGAAAAAATTGTGAACTCATCTATCGAGTAGGGTAAACAATTAGCTATTTTAAATTAATAAACTATCTATAGACGTAGATTTGATGATTAAAGTTCCAGGATTTATAGAAGTTACGAAGTTTAGTTGGTTTTGGCCTGCTAACCCACCAAATATGGTGGGTAGTAATCAAAAAATATACTAAGTTTGGTGGAGCAACCGGGGCAATGGGTAAGTCCTAATTGATCAAAAAAATCTCAAAAAAAATCTCAAACAGCGCGCTGAGTTGGCTTACAGTAAATCGTTTTACCCTGTCTTGATGCAAAGCGCGAGTGGGGGAAACCCCCGCAGGTTGGGCTTTGGTGCGTTTTCCGTAGGCGAATTAAATTCGCCACGGGTCGCACCTCTGCATCGCTGTTTTCAGGGTAAGTATTGAATAAATCCCAAAAAAAAGCTATACTGTAGTACTTGAATAAGTAAGGTTTGCTATATTAGTTAACGTTTGCTGTTAGATCTGAGCAATCATAGCTCTCGCAAGTAATCCCTAAGCACGTAACGGCAAAGCAAGTAACCTAATCAGCAACCGGGAAATCAGGGATGTGTTAGAACCGAGTACTCGCCAACCCCAAAAACTACCGAAACAACTACCGAAACAATTATTGATAAACGGCCAACAGCCCAAGCTTCAGCCGGTGGCATTTATGTTTCCAGGACAGGGCGAAAATACTGTTGATCCTTAGTTACCAGTTGTATAAAATTTGCTAAAGTTAGGTTGAGAAAGGTTTTTCCCCCATGCGCAAAGTCAAGTAAATGTCCAAAAGAATTTCTCCACCTGATTTAGAAGCAGCCAATATTCTTCTGAGGGAACTATTTGAAGAGGTCAACAAGTGGGAAAGCCAGCTGGCTGGTGGTATCAAGCTACCTGTAGGTGCCACCGCAGTCCAGGGTCTGCGGCAAACCGAGATCAGCTTTGGCAACCCTAGGAATAAGTTGATATTCCTGACGGAAGAAGCCTTCAAAGAAGCTGGGGTTGAATTAACTCCGATTTTCCGGAAACAGATGCGTGGGGAATATGACTTTTACTCTATGAGCCTCACTGTAAATCTGCGTCCCCAACCTGGAGCACAATTTAGGTGGTTGTGCTGCGAGTTAGACTTTAGTCCTAAAGGAAAGAGCGAACCCATTGTCCAGACCATTTTCCCCCAAAGCGAATGGCGAACTGTGATGGAATGGGGCGTGGGAATGACCTTGGGTCTTAATGAAAACCTGAATTGGAGTGTCGGGGTTGATGGGACTCAAGAGACTGAACTTGCCAATCTTGCTGGACACTGGAAGGCAAATATTGCTAGTAAAAATAAGCTAAAGGGATTTGTTGTTGTACCAGAATTCACTTATGAGGCGGGTCGCTCGGAAATAACTGCTGTGGGTGAAGGGGGTTCTACCTGTTACTGGTACATCCAGGATGCAGAGATGCTAAAGAAGACAACCGTTGAATTTGCTACGGTGTTTAAGGTTCCTCAAGGAACAGACTCTATCAAGTTGCGGGGGATTGCTTGGGCAGAAGCGAATATGAACTGGTTGACTGCCAATCTGGGTGACGTGTTTCGCGAACTAGATGATCGCTTCAAAAATTTGTTACAACAGAAAGACAAAGCAGCCCGTCAGTTGGCTCGTGGGATATCTGAGGAATGGTCCTTAGATCTTCCCAAAACTTGACCGAAGAAAGTGCTTGCAAAGGAGTCAGCAATGACCTACCACACCTATCATATCCGTGTGGCGAATCGCGATCGCGTACAAGTTGAAAAGTGGGATGCTCAAAATCAATCTCTAGGTCGCCCTTCTGGAGCACTTCGCCGTTTAGATGAATTCCCTGAACAGGTCAAGGCATTACTGAAATCTGCCCAGAATGATGAGTTAAACGATTCCGGTAAGGTGAGAGTGCTGGGAGAAGCCTTGTTTGATGTCTTGTTTGATGATGTACTTCGTCAGGATTTTGTTGACTTTTACAATCGCGTTGTTCATCAGGACGATCGGCTGCTACGGGTCGAGCTGGAAATTGACGCACAAAGTCTGCCAGACATCGCAGCATTGCCTTGGGAATTTATATGTTTGCCCCAACGTGCGAATTCAGGAACGATTTGGTTGGCAACAGCACCTAATCTTATTTTTTATCGTCGTAGTTCTCAGTGGCAGCCTCCTCGGTCGATTCAGTTAGAAGAAAATGAAAAATTGCGGATTGCCTTGGTTGTATCTGCACCTCAAGATGGGTCGCCAGTTGTTTATGAAAAAGTACAAGTCGCTTTACAAAAATTAGCCCAAAAAGATAGAATTGAGCTATTACCCACTGTTAATCCAGCTAATCCTGAAGCTATTGATGCTATTTTGGCTAAAGAGCCGCATATTTTTCACTTTATCGGGCATGGTCGTTTTAAGAATGAAGAAAACCGGGAAGTTGGGCAACTTGCCCTTGTAGATGACTACGGCGAATCCATGTGGGTTGACGCAGATTACTTCAGCGAACTATTTAACCAACATCGACCTGGAATTGTTTTGTTACAAGCTTGCGAAGGGGGAATGCTTTCTGAATCACAGGCTTTCGTTGGTTTAGCTTCCATGGTGGTACAGCAAAATATTCCAGTGGTTTTGGCAATGCAGTACGCAGTCTCTAACATTACAGCCAGTCGTTTTGCCTGTCGATTTTATCAACAATTAGCACAAACCGATCCAGTGGATATAGCAGCACAGGTTGGTCGGCGCACGATTGCACTGAATTCAACGCAATATCGAAAGCGAGATTTTGCCACACCTGTAATCTTCATGGGCGTGCGAGATGGCTATTTGTTCCAGACTGTAGGTTCTGGCCAAAATTCAACCAGTGAGTCTCAGAGTCCGGTTTTAGTAGAAGGAATAAAAGAATTGAATCATTCCGATCTTGAAACGTTAGCAGATATTCTGAAAAGAAGTGGTAGAGTGAGTAAAGTAGATTCACGAAGAGCGTTATGTATATCGATACAACTCGATCCATCTGATATAGAGTTCATAGAAAATACTAGTCCTCGTGATTTTGCAATGCAATTAGTTTTTCAACTGCACAATACTCAAAACTTTGTGGTACTCTGTAAGCTTTGTCAGATAATTGCTCCTAACGTTCCTGGTTTTAAGTCTGAATTAAACTCCATCAAAGACAAGCTAAACTGTGATTGATATGGCAGAGTTACTGGATAGACAAGATCAAGAAAAATTGGTGGATTTGATTAAATCCTCTGGTTTGTGCAGCTCAAGCTCTAGTCGCAGAACATTTTTAATTCAAATCGAATTAAAACCCGAACACAATAATGTAGAGATAACAGAACATGATTTTATTGTTGATTTAATTTATAGATTAGTTCAAAGTAGAAATACAGAAATACTTTGGTCAATTCTAAAACTATTATCATCGTCACCGTGTAATCATCAAAAACTACGGTATTTAGAAGCTATATTAGGTTTAGGTAACTATACACCTTCTCAACCCAAAGCAAGACCAGCCTATTTTGTGGATAACCGAGTTTTCCGACTAATGCCTCTCGACATAGGGACAATTTGGGGGTTACAGCGTAGTAGCTTCATCGGTATTTTAGCTGGTTTTGAGCAAGATGAAATTTATGAAACTTTGCGAAATGTTGAATTGGTTTTATCTAAAGCAGTAAAAGCTAATGGCTTGACTACGGAACCGCCCACAAGAGAATGGATTCAACTTGATTTAAGTAAGTCCTATGGTATTCCCGATAAGAAGTCTAAACTTCTAGATGTAGCAGTCAATTTTAGTAGTGAAGCAGCTAATAGCTTAAAGGTAAATGACTTTCCTCCTTTAAGTATACCCGGTTTTTTATTCAAGATTAATTATCAAGAAATAAACAAGTATTTGCACAAAATTCAAGATTGGTGCGAAGCTCTGAACAGTCAGCTTTTTCCTAATGAATCAGTAGCAATTGTTATCGATATCACTTATTCCAGTGATGAAAATATCCCTCAGAGTGTTCAAGATATTACTCATAGTCTTCAAGATATTGAAAGTCAACTGAGAAAAGTTTGCGGACAAAAAATTCCTATCGAGTTAATGCATCTAGATTATCGGCGGTTTTTTGAACACAAAAATGAATCATATTTAGAACCTGAAAGCAATAATTTTTCAATTAGGGACTTAAAACCTGGATTTTTATTTTGTCGATGGATTGATCAAGAGCTAATTAAGTGTGGCTATTCACAAAAAGATTTAGATAAAGACATAATCCAATTATACGAACAATTAAAAAATCAGTACTCCGAAGAAGAATTGCAAGAATGCTGTGGAAGCATCACAGCGATAGATGTTGTTTTAGACATAAAGGCAATCACCTCCGAAGAGAAAGTAACAAAACTTTATGAAAAGTTGCTTCGCTTTATTTTAAAATATAAAAGTAAGTGTATTCATGAATGGGTTAGGGACTATGTTAAGAGCGAAGTCTTGGAAGCAGTTCGTGCAGCATTGGTTGTTATATCCGAAGCCGACTTACTCTCTGATACACTAATGTATGTTTGGGTTAATGCCATTGATTTTGATAAATTTGATTTCAACTTATTTTGTCAAGATGGCATACTCAATCCAGATTTTCACCAGACCAAAAATCTAAAATTAGAAAACTTGACTTTGGCGCTTTTCCGAAAATACAATGATCAACCTGATAGTAGTCTTAAAGCTCTTATTAATAAGCTAGTTGTGAGTTACCCCACTCTTCAAGACTTTAATAATTTTTGTCAAAACACAAAGGAACAGGAAGATTCATTTTTGTGTAAAAATGATGCTAAACAATTTGAATTTGCCCTTCGAGCAAATATCAAGCTCGAAAAAGCAATAGAAAAATTTAAAGCTGCTCCAGTTAGTTATGTCCCTACTGCCATTTGCTGGCTACTAGCAGCCAGTCCCCCTACTAAAAGTAGCATTTCTGAAATTTTGTTATTACACCCCAAAAAGCGTGCCATTTTTGGGTTATGTACACCCCAGGAGTGGCAAAAAATTAAAAAAAGGCAGGATAAAGAACGCCAAGTATTAGATTGTCGCCGTAAACGCCCTTTGATTTATTCTTACTCACTTTGAACGTTGATCAGTCCTAGAGGTATTATTGATGCTTGCTGAATGGTATTTTTGTTGTTGTATAAGCGCCAGTTTGTCAGATACAGAAGCCTTTTTATCAATTCTGGAAACTTTAGAAAATCCAGAAACTAATCATCAGTTGCTCTATATAGCCTACGACGAACTACAGTGCATAGAAGACAGAATGCAAATTTATGCATTGCCTGCTGTACTCAAATCACTGCATCGAGAAAATCTTCCGAAAACTCTCAAAACAAAGATTAGGCAATATTTTAATTACCTAGCTGATGGCATATCCGAACAAGTAGAAGAAGCAGTCCACCAAGTTATTAACTTGGCATTGTCCAATCAGTTATATGCCAGCAAAGATATCATCAAAGTTATTAGTAAACTTATTCAAGATAGCCAAAACTTACCAGAGCGGCAGTTAATGTCCATACCTTATCTGGACTTGAAAGCGTTTTTCACAGAAACCTTTGTACTGGCAATTCTGGCGGATAAAATTGAGAATTATGAAGGATTCATTGATGAACTTATTTCAGAGTTAAATGATCAAGATGAATCAGAGTTAAATGATCAAGATAAAAATTTATCACCTATTCCTTCATTCCTGCAAGCGGCGCTGGAGTCTCAATTTGGTCGTTTAGCATTTCGGCTTTCGGCATTGATTGTTTCTCTAACATCGACTGAATCTCTGGAGAAGGTACGTTCTTTGATTGGGCAACAGGCATCTGTGGCAGCACAAGCTGAGCCAGATCTTTTACACACTTATGCTGCTGTACGGTTTGGCAATCAGAACTCTAAAGCAGCACAAGAATTATGCCAGCAAATCATTTCCGAATCGCGGACGCTGAGTGAGCTGCGTAATTTGATTCAAGAATCTCCCATACTTGATCTTGATCGCCATGTGCTTGATGCTTTATTCCGTCGAGTGGGTATTCAGAACACACCAAATCGAACGGAGGGTTTGCCGATTTTCTACTGGCAGATCACTCTATGGGAGCTGGCGGCACGGATTGATGAAGCAACAACGGCTAATGAGTTAGCAAAATTCTGGGATCCACCAACTAAGTTGCCAAACTATTTGAACGTAAGTTGTTCTATAACGGATATCACAAAACAAGTCAAAGGGCAACTTGAATCTCTTTTGGCTCTGCAAGGTTTTGAGGGAATTTCCTTAACAGTAGAAACAAAAACTAGATTTTTTATAAAGTATCAGTATCAGCGGCTTTTCTTGTCCCCCTGGATTAGATTAACAATTAACTACAACCCATATCCGACTGCAGATGAGCCAACCCTACTCGTCCGTTTGATGGGCAGTGCATTTGTCGCTATTCGGCTGCTGCAAAAGTTAGCACAGGACAAGAATAACTGGAATCAAGTTGAATTTGCAGCTCGTTTTATTGCTCATGCTTCAGATGTGACTGCCACAGTTGATAGGCGTTGCAGAAAGGGTGAAGCACCTCAACTCACACCTCCATTAATGGGACTATTTCGGTTTGCCCAGCGGCAGATTAAGTTAGTCGGTACTGGGCAATTTGAGTCAGTCGATCCTGAAATTTTTGTCGATCTTTATGATAACGAAAAATCCCGTCAAGACAAGGACTTCAACATCCCAATGGAGGAAAAGTTTTTTCTGAACTCAATTTTGCCAAAAGTCATGACTTCATGGATCACTGACGCTTACCCTAGTGCAGTCAGCCATGATCTTTCAGGGCGATGGCTCAGGATCGATCTGATTTCGTATGTTTACTCTCTCCACACCATAGAACACCACTTATTTTCAAAAAGACCGAAATTGAATAAATTTCTAGAAAGACAGAAATCTCTAGAAAGACAGAAAGCTGCCTTAGTTACCCGATTTTTGCATCCTCGTCACGATCTTTCGCTGGACGATCAGCTGGACTGGAAAACTAAACAATCTAATACTAAGAGCGGAACTACCTGGAAAGTGCATCATCGCAAACTCCTCTTGACAAATGGGTTAAACCCAAAGGACCGGTTGAGTCCAGAGGAATGGATAGAATTGCAGTGGGAGAATGACAATGTTAATTGGGGAAGCTCTCCCAGTGAGGAGTCATCGAATCGACTTGTTTACACATTAGAGCTTCTAGATGCCATCGGTTATGACCGCAATTATAAGATTGAGCCAGAAGCTTTGGAGCAAAAGTTTGATGACTTGAAGTATTATCTCAATAGTGTGGGACAGGCTAAGGAGCTAGATCGGTTTACTCGCTTGCGATTGCTGGAATTTTTGGATAGCCCAATTTTAAACGAACGCTCAAAGGAACAACTTCTAATTGCTTCTGTGCTTTTGGAATATGGCAATATCTATGAACTAAACAAACTGTTTAGACGGATTTATCGGACTGAAAACGACGATATAGAAGCTATAGATAGTGAGGATATAATATTCCAAGAAACCACCTCTGCTCGTCAAGAATTACAGATAGCCTTGTTGCCAATGATATCCAATCGTTTGGATAAAGATACAAGGGAGCAAATACATTATCAAGGTTTGATAAATGATTGGAATCAATCTCGTGACCCTCAAGATCCACGACACAAGTATCACCAGTTCCAAGACATTGAAATTTTCCGAAAATGGGTAACGAGACTCCTCTATCTCAGCAGTCTTCCCGAAAACACAGACGACTTTAGTGAACTGGGTGAAACTCTGGCAAATCTGCGTCGTGCATCATTGGAGAGACAAGCTAATACTACAATTCGAGCAAAAACGTTTGATGTAGAAATCCGAAATGACCAAAAACGACTTATTCAACCTTCCGATGAGCCGGTAATTCCAGACTGGGCAATCAAGGCTATCAATTACGATCCTAATCGCCTCACAGCCACACTATTCTACGAAGATTTTGATACTACTGGAATCACAAATTTATTTGAAAAAATTCCCCAGGAAACTCATAAACTGAGTTCTGAAAATAACTTTCCCCTTGATGTATTAGCTGTAGTAGTCGATGTAATTGAGACTGATCAAGCTAATCGGTGGAAATACACTTTCGACTGTGGGTTTAAGTTTTTTATACTATACCCCCCCTACTTATATGAGGATAAATTACAACCTGGTGATTACGTTAAGCTCTCCATCTATCAGCAGCAGGAAGATACTAAGAAGTGGTATGTAAAGGAAAGTCCAATCAAGCGATTAACACACAAGGAAACAATAGGGGATATCAAAGAAGTTATTTTTGATAAAGTCGTAAAAAAAGAGGATAATTTCCGTTTTTGGGATGCTGATATATCTCGTTATCATTGTGAACAATCCCAACCAGTAAAGCGGCCCAAAGGATTGGCTAGATTAGACGCGCAGCAAGGATGGATACCAATCGATGGGGAACTAAGGGATCTATTGTCGAAAATATTTCATTCTCAGGAGCCTAGTAAAGTTGCTGTATTGACCTTAATTAAAGAAACGAGCGGGCAATTTGGCGAGAAGGCATGGCGGTTTTCTCGTCAACCTGGAGAGAACTATCTGATTGAACAGCATTATTTTTTGGGTGATGATGCCGAGACATTAGCCCATAAGATCGAGACTTATGAAAACTGCACAGATGGGGCAGTAGGACTGCTGATATCCGTCACTCTAGACTTTGAAGCTGGTCAGGTGGGACTGAGGTTAGTAACTGATGCTGTCGATTCTGATAAAATTGGCAGGTTTTACCCTAATTTAAGCAGTCCCTTTGATGATCGCAACATTCAGTGGCGTGGATTGTTCGATCGATTAGAGCAATTAAATGAACGAGCAATAGCTGAAAACGACAACAAAGGTAACTGGTTCTTTCGTATTCCAGACAAAGTAGTTATTCCTGGTTATCCTGATCAAATCAAAGTTAAGTGGGCTGATAATAATAAGAGACCTTCATACAAACAACAAAATGCAGATATGCTCAACCCTCGGTGGGATGAAGCCACAGGGCAAAGTCCTACTGTGATAGCTGAACTGCCTCCATATCACAAAATTAGCCTTCAAAATGGAGACTGGGCTGCTTTCCTTCAACGATGGCTCAACCTGCCAGAAAAAAAGTACATCGAAGCAGGACCTCGTATTACACTCGACGAACGAGCGTTGGGATGGCTTGATCGAGAAGGAGATGGATTTGTTCCCTGTCTCACAAGTGAAAAACTGCGAGTATGGGTGCAAGCTGCATCCCTGACAATGCTTCCCCTGGAACATCGGGATAAACCTAATATTGGCGAAAATCGAGAGGCAGAAATTTTCTGGATAGAATGGCGTTATTATGAAAACAATACTCCTAAAGTCAACAACGTCACCATTCCCCCTAATGCCATCAACAATAATAAGTGTATAGGTATTCTGACGAATGTAGCCGATCCTAAACAGGGAACCCAGTGTCAAGTGGTTTGGGAAGTCAGGGAAGGTAAGCCTGAGGAGCAGGGGCTACAGATTGATAATCTTGACGAACTTCGTATTGATTCTGGCTACAAGATTATTGGTGAACGATGTCATGGTGAATGGATATTTCACATTAAGGAACCCCACATTCGCGCCAGAGCACTATGGTCGCTCAAACCTTGGAAAAGTGGTAAATCAAACGAGCTATACTATCTGGGGACAGTGGATTCTAGGGATGGAAAGCATTTGGAAGTTGCAGAGTCACAGTCAAAACCTGGTGAACTAGTGTGCTTACCCCATCGACCTAAAGAGCATGATCATCTAGCGATAGGTAAAGAAAACGAATCTAAAGAACTGAGGTTTAAAGAAAATACCTTCTGGAAAGACAATCGTACAAGCAATACTGCCCGTCCTCGATCCTATTGTGATGAACTCTCCTCTGAGTACCGACGAGTAATCCTCAACTTTAATGAGCAATTGTTGGTCGGTCATTGTCAAGCAGGAAGAAGCGATAGCAGTGTCACGGTTCGTCGGATTGGATTATTGGGCGAGCAACGAGAGGATAATAAATATGTATTGCGACGCCGCTTTGATTTGCGTCCCATTCGTGATAGTAAACGTGAGATTAAACAACAAGACACGAGTAGTGACAGCAATGTGTGGCGACAAAAACTAAAAGACTACTTCCGACAACCACCTAAACCTCTGAAAGCAACCTTTGCTAAACACAAGAATAAATATGGGTTTTGGCTTGCTAAGGATGACCAGGATGAGATCCGAGTTCCAGAAGAAGGTTCCAACGGTCGTAAATGGACGCTGTGGGTACCACTAGCACCAGATCAGGGTACATTTATCATAGAAGGTAAATATTCAGATCAAGCTAGGATCTGTTTACGGCAAGAACCGGAAAAAATATCGGCATCCTGTCGCTCAGTGCCACCCATGACTCTTGAAGAATTCAGAGTCCATCACTGTGAAGCACCTGCCTTAGATTCTAAGGTATTTCTGAAAGATAAAGATATACATCTATATTATGTAGGTCCTGTAGATTCTGAAGACCTACATAATCTCAACGAGGAGACAGAAATAGTTCACCGTTTTGAAATGGGATATGGAGAAACTTTACAAGTTCCAGAAAGTCAACTGGAATTTAATGACAGCCCATTCAGTAAATCTAAGTTCTCTCTATTTTATGGCGATCTAGTTAAAGTTATTTCTTTTAAAGAAAAGCAGATCAATGAAGCTGAAGAACAAAAAAACCAGTATATCATCAATATTAAAGGTCTCCAGTGGTCTGAAGCACGACAACTTTATTCCCAGAGAACCAAATATCAAATTGTCCACCTCCTTCACCTAAACATCTCCAAAGACAAGAAAGACAAGCCAAAGTTAGACATTTCCTATATTGATGGTTTTAACGAAAACGCGATCGCTGAGAAGCGCAAGTTTGAAACCAAGAAATTCCGTGCCTACCTCACCCCTGAGAGCCGAAAAAGATTATTGGAAAATCGGTATCAAGAATGGCTGGATAATGAAAAACAAGATCCTGTAATTTTTGGACGCTTAGATGAGGAGGGTTTTAGGAACAGTAATGGTAGAGCTATCTATTTTGAGCATGTGCAATTATCATTTATCGAATCCTCAAATGGTGCCTGTTTGCTTGAGGGTGATTTAGTCTTCCTGATGGCAGACAAAATCATCAAATCGGGCAAAAACGATATGGCGCTGACCCTCAAGCCCCCAAGAGGATTTGATCCAAAAGATGTTGGCAAAGATGCGGAGAAGCTAAGGGTATTGCGACGGAGTTTCTCAGTTCGAGAAAATATTCTTAAGCAGGTTGATGAAACAAAGGGTGAAGACTATTTTAAAGATGATATGCTATTAATAAAACTCTTTAAAAGAGATAAGAAAAGCATGACATCCCTTTTGCTTCTGGAAGACAACAAACTTCCAACTCGTAAAGCATCGGCACTGAAAGGAGCGGTTTCAAATCTTGGCAGTGCAGGACTCTTGGCAACGATCGTAAAAGCAGAAGACCAAGGGCTAGTGCAAATTGAATACAAGCCTGGAGTGTTCATTCAACTGAAGCACGATGAGATTCAAGAAAGACCCGACAAGCTACTAAGAGGTACTGTTGTTCGCATTGAACTTTCTCAGGGTTCCTTACGCATCACCCGTGCAGCATTTGGAGATACTGAGTATGTTTCAAAGGACATTCGTCCTGTCGTGGTGCTGCCAACAAACAATGTGCAGCGAATTGAACCGAAAAACTGGCTAAGTAACAGCAGCTTTACAATTGGTGGATTGCCAAATATTATTGCTCGTCCCGGTAGCTATGACAAAAATCAGTCGAGAAACAGCCTATCTGAAGAAATAAACGATTTAATGGCGACAAATCATCCCAAGATCATGGGCTTAGCCAAAAACCCAGATGACAAATACCGAATTGCGCCCCTCTCCAATACATTCCCCTACGGTTGGCTAGTCAGAACCGAAAATAGTTTAACAGTTCAGTACAAGCTTTTGAGTTCCGAGCCTGAAACTTCAGCAAATTCTAACCTCTCTTGGCATTTACTCTCCTTCGCAGACGAATCGGTACAAAAAATTATCGAACGAGCTGATACAGAAAAGTGGCGTTATCACGACAACGAAACATTTACTTGGGTTCCAGAAATCCAAGACTTTAACTTTGAGGAGCTGCCCGATCGCAATCACAGCGTTTGGACCGGACCAATTTTTTTCGAATCCTATCACCAACAACTGAAACTGCGGTACACTCAATCAAAGTTTCGGACATTTGGGTTTCCAGTTGAGGAGTTAATTTATGCACTGAACCAACGAGGTGGATCGAGTTCTTATCCAGTAGCAGGAATTTCTAAATCTTCAGAGCCAAGTCTGTGGATTGAACTAGCACCAGGACGCCTGGTCGAGCTACCAGTCCAACTCATTGTCTGGCGTTCCGGTGTAAACGATAAACTGAAATCTCTGGCCGACTTGATGTACTGGCAGGGATTTGCACCGGGGGATCGGGTTGAGCTGGAACTGGTTTCCACCGATCCCCTAAGCATTGATCGAGTTGCTTTAAAAAACTGGATACCTGGTCCCCGCAATGGGTTCGGATTAGCTCGCCACCATGCTATCGAACCACTTCGTTGCTTTTTACCAGTCCTGGAGCCTCCAGACGAAAAGCAAGGAGAAATAACCCTTGGCTGCGGTGAATTTAAACTCAAACTGCCCTTTGCCGAGCAAAATACCAACTGGCGGATGGTGTGCTTAACTCTCCAAAATAATGGTATGGAAGGTATTCCGGCAACATCTGAGCCCGCAGATGATCAGCTTAAACGCAATGATATTGTGCTTCTGGGAATTGACGCTCAAGACAACGTCACTGTTTTAGGTTTTGAGACAATGACACCCTTACTTGACCGAAAAAAGGCAAAATCCTGGAAAAATCATCCGATTACTGGTGGATTAGTTCGTCAACAGCAGGAAAAATTTTTACTTGAATCGGATCAGATAAAAAATTGGATTCGTATAGCTGGTGGAGCTTTACCAGTCACTGTTGAAGGTTGTCACAAAAGTCAAAACCAGCATCTGCTATACTTTTCAATGCGCTATCAGCAAGATGCCGGGTTAATTGATCCGGGTTGTATCAGCCTAGCTCGGTTTGTGGGTCTCTTACCCGATCGATACATGGCTATGTTGCGATGTGGTGGTGGGTTAATTCCGCTGCCCATGAAACAGATTTTTCCTGGACTCGATAAATCCCTTTACCTTACGGCTGTGGAACAATTGAAACAAGCTCAAGTTTCTATCTGGTTACGCCGAGAGGAGAATAGCAAATTTAAGGTTGGATTCAACGATGAGTCTAGAAACCAAGACATTTTTGTCAAATCTTTAGACATGGTCTTACAAAAGGACGGTGAGGAAGACCCTGGATTAATCTGCCAATCTGTTGAGACAAGCAACCTCTACTGGTTTCCGATTAAGCAAGCAGCATGGACAACTCTATCAGTTGAAGAGTTTCGTCGTGTATTTGATAAAAAGGGATTATTTAAGGTAAGAAAAATAGAAACACATCTTCCCCGAAGAGTATACGTTTCTGTACTCGCTGTTCCCGATGTATCTGCAGAGTCTAAGAAACTGAGTGTTGGCAAAGCACTGCAAGTGAAGGTATTGGAGAAGAAGGTATTGGAGAATACTGAGACAGTTAATAAAGGCGAACAGCGATATCTGGTAGAATCGTTAACGACCCAAGCTATTCTAGACTGTGAAATCTACGATGACCAATCTCTACAGCCGGGAGATGTGCTTTCTGTTGAAGTTGTAAGGCACATTAAAGGAGATCCAAAGTTAATTACGGTTGTCCCAGTTGGTAAAAAGCGAAAGTTTTTAGACCTACCTACCTGGATGACCAAGCAACTTCGCGATCCTGGACTGAAACGGCTATCGTTAAGCAACTATACAAAATGGAGACAAAGTGAACAGTTAATGAGTTCTAAAGATGATTATAGTAATCATCTCAATCGACTCCTCTGTCATTATTATAATGATGCCTATGGAGCCTATGGAAAAGAAGCTCGAAATAGCGAACCTGCCGAAAAACAGCTTAAAACAGCGAAGCAGTGGAAGAAGGACAATGGCTCAAAACCTGAAATTAATGCAGCATTTGCGATCATGGCGATACTTCTACTGGACAACCATGAAGAGACGAAACGAGAGGCTTACACATTAGCACAAAACTTAGGACGACGAGCGCTTCGTAGCCTACATATCGAAGTTTTATACCAGCGATGGTTGAGTGACAAAGAAAATCGACAACGGGATGATGCTCTGTGGCAACGCCTTAAGCAACTGGAGACTGGTAAACACTTACACAGTCCTCTAAAAGAAAACAGCTCCTATTTAATTAAACAATTTTGTAATGCTGTGGAAATGCGATATGATCAACAACTTATACCTATTGCCCAGAGTTTATCTGCGGCCTTAGGGGAGTTATCCGACACTGTAGAGCTTCAAAAAAATGCTTTTATAACAAATCAATTAATCGACCTTGGCCGCACTTTATATTCTTCAGGGTTTTCATCATCAAAGTTACAAGATTTTCACAGGGAAAAATTACAGGATATTTTGAATTCAATCGATAGCCAAGGATTGGATGTAACACTCCTAGATCCACTAAGTTCACATCTAAAGATAGATAATTCACAAAATCAAGAAAATTACGATGTGCTAGCTGAATTATTTCCACAAAAACAAGCAGAGGCCGATCGGATCAGCTGGGTCTTCCAGCAAATCGAGGACTTAGAGGAATTGAGTGACAACTATATTTCTATTCAAGAACACACTAAAAAAATACAAGACCGCTTCCAACACATTCATAAACTATTAGATCAGTAAACAAGTTATGGAAAATATGACAACTGATTTTGAGAAAATTGAGCAAGAGCTAGAGCAACTAAGAAGTCGTTTTTCAAATGCAGCTCGAGTTTTGAAAAACTTAGATGAGATTCAAAGCCAATTTGAAAATCTTGCTGAGACCTACACAAAATTAAAAGAATATGTTGAAAAAGTTTCACAGTTCAATTCAGAATCAAAGGAGATAAGAAAGGATATAAGGCAAGCCCAGAAAAGTTTTGAGCAGCGTTTCTCTGAACTGACAGAGAGCCATGAGCGAGAACAGGAAAATTTTCAGCAGTGTTTCTCTGAACTGACAGAGGGCCATGAGCGAGAACAGGAAAATTTTGAGGAATTAAAATCAGAATCAAAGGAGATAATCAAGGGAATCACCGAAGCCCAGAAAAGTTTTGAGCAGCGTTTCACTGAACTGACAGAAAGCCATGAGCAAGCACAGGAAAGTTTTGAGCAGCGTTTTACTGAACTGACAGAGGGCCATGAGCAAGCCCAGAAAAGTTTTGAGCAGCGTTTTACTGAGCTTAGGAATAATAATCAGCTGCAAGTTGACAACCTGGAGTCAGAACTATTGAAAGCCCAAACTAAATTAAAGGCCAATAGTGAACAGCTCCAAAACCTTCAGTATTCTCTGAATACTATCGAAAAAAAAGTTCATGATTTTAAGAAACTTAACAAACAAGAAATCAAAAGGATATGGTATACTATGATACCTTTATTTATTTTATGCTTGTTTATTGCCGCTTGGCCTGGGCTTAAGAGGTTGTTTGAGAAGTCTAATTTGCTACATCCAAGCCCCCTAAATCCCCCGAGCGAGCAATCCCTCGCTCGGGGGACTTTTAGAAGCCAATTGACTCTTCCCCCCAAGCGAGCAATCCCTCGCTTGGGGGGCTAGGGGGGCAAAATGCAGTATCAAAAAACTTTTCAGATATCCTTTAAGTAGCCTCCTGAAGATATAGCGTCAGCTGTCAGCTTAAAATAAACCTTCCGTAGCATGCCCATCCCACAAACGCTCGAATTTAATACTTCGAGATTACGCTGTCGCCTATTGAAATGATCTTTGATTAAATCAGACTAAGTGTTGCAGAAATTATAAAAAAAAGCTAAACTAGTTTAGTTTAATAAGTAAGGTTTGCTATATTAGTTAACGTTTGCTGTTACATCTGAGCAATCATCGCTCCCGCACGTAAGCCAATCAGCAACCGGGAAATCAGCGTTGCTCAATCTTTGAATGAATATTCGTAGAGTGGGCATCCTGCCCGCCCGGAAATATAGCGATGCAGCGCGGTCTTGGGGAGGCAGTGCCGCCAAAGGGGGTCTCCCCCATGAGCGACTGCCGTGGTTTCCCCCACTCGCGCTTTGCATCAAGACATTGAAACTGGCAAGATGCCAGTTCCACGCAAGATGCCTATTCTACCTCACTGTTAAAATCATTCCATTATTAAGCAACGCTGGGAAATCAGGGATGTGTTAGAACCGAGTACTCGCCAACCCAAACAACTACCAAAACAATTACCCAAACAACTATTCATAAATGGCCAACAGCCCAAGCTTCAGCCGGTGGCATTTATGTTTCCAGGACAGGGAGCACAATATGTCAATATGGGGCTGGAACTAACCCATGAAATATCAACATTTCGTGTACTGATTGATCGATGCTCAGAACTCCTCAAACCCCATCTGGGCATTGACCTGCGCCATGTACTCTACCCAAAGCAGGAACAGACTAATCAGGCCACAGAGCAACTGAAACAGACTACTATTACCCAGCCAGCCCTGTTTGTGATCGAGTACGCCCTAGCTCAGTTATGGATGTCGTGGGGAGTCCGTCCCCAAGCCATGATCGGTCACAGTATTGGTGAATATGTGGCAGCCTGTGTAGCTGGGGTCTTTTCCTTAGAGGATGCATTATCTCTGGTTGCCCTTCGAGGGCAGATGATGCAACAACTGCCTGCTGGCTCCATGCTTGCTGTTCCTTTACCAGAACAAGAGGTGCAATCCCTGCTAGGTCAGGAACTATCCTTAGCAGTGATTAACGGGCCATCCCAATCCGTGATTTCTGGTCCTACTGATGCGATCGCATTATTACAAAACCAATTGGATCAACAAGGGGTAGAGTACCGCAGGCTACATACCTCCCATGCCTTTCATTCCAAGATGATGGAACCGATCTTGGACTCCTTCACCAACCAGGTAAAACAGGTTAGTCTCAAGCCTCCACAAATTCCCTACCTATCTAATGTTACTGGCACTTGGATTACAGCGGAGCAAGCAGTCAATCCAGGCTATTGGGCTCAGCATCTGCGGCAAACTGTGCGATTTTCTCAAGGTGTGCAACAGCTGTTGAAACAACCAGAGACCATCCTGCTAGAAGTAGGGCCTGGGCGAACCTTGAGCACATTAACTAAACGACACTCTCAGAAAGCCGTTGAGCAGCTGGTGCTAACGTCAGTACGTCATCCACGACAGGAGCAATCGGATCTAAGCTTCTTGCTCACTACCGTAGAACAGCTCAGGGAAGCCGGTGTATCAGTGGATTGGGATGGATGCCATGGTCAAACACCTGACCAGCAAGACATCCCAAGGCACAAGGGCCAAGAAGATGATGCCCAAAAAGACAACAGTACTCTGCTAGCCCCTGACCAACCTCAGCCAGAGTCATCCAACACCGTTGTTGCTCCCCGAGATGACTTAGAACGTCAACTGACCAAGATTTGGGAAAACGTCTTAGGAATCAAATCTATCAGTGTTACAGATAACTTCTATGACCTAGGAGGAGACTCTTTCCTAGCCGTGCGCCTGTTTGCTGAGATTGAGAAGGTTTTCCAGAAAAAACTGCCCTTAGCTTCTCTGCTGATGGCTCCAACTGTAGCCCAATTAGCAAACCAGCTGCGCCAAGACCAAGGAGCAGCACCTTGGTCTTCAGTAGTACCAATTCAGCCCAATGGTTCCAAGCCCCCTCTATTTTGTATTCATGGAGCCGGTGGTAACATTCTCAGCTTTCGAGATTTGGCACGTTATTTAGGTTCAGAGCAACCCTTTTATGGACTCCAATCATTAGGTCTCGATGGCAAACAGACTCCCCTGACCACAGTTGAGGATATGGCTCGCTGCTACCTCCAGGAAATACGTACTATTCAGCCCAACGGTCCCTATTTTCTGTCAGGATACTGCTTTGGAAGTAAGATTGCTCTGGAAATTGCTCAACTGCTCCGCTTAGACGGTGAAACAGTTGCTCTGCTAGCTCTACTTGAACCTAGTCCTGTTGAATTCTCCACAAATGAAAACCAACGTCCCTATCAACGTAGCTATAGTGACCGATTAAAGGGACTGTTTGAGCGATTGATTCATAGAGGTTTTCAAGACGTAATCAAACAGCAATTCCTAAAGCTTATTTCTAAGTTATATCAGTTCCTTGGGATTTCCTTACCGCAATCTCTCCAAATCATCAAAGTCCAAGAAGCTAACACCTTCGCTTCACAAAATTATGTGGCCAAACGCTACTATCCAAACCCAGTAACAATGTTCTTGACCAGTGAGCGGATTTCCCAGTCTCCAGAACTCCAAAAAGGCTGGATAGAGTTAGTTACTGGAAACCTGGAAATCCTGGAAATCTCTGGTAAGCACTTAGATGACCAACCAGGGAGTTTTCTCAAAGACCCCCATGTAGAGCTACTAGCTCAGAAAATTAGGGCTTCTATAGATCAGGTAATTGTTAGTTAATTTTTATAGCAAGGGAAGTATAGTTTAGGACACAGTATTTTGTTTTAAAGGGAACAGGGAACAGGGAACAGGGAACAGAAATATGTTTTAAGCTTTACTTCGACTGCTATAATTAATTGTTAAGTTAAACCTAAGCATTCAGCCGTGAGCTTTTGGCTCACGCTACGCGAACAGCTGTCAGCCGTCAGCTTTTGGGCAATAGCTGATAGCTGATAGCTGATAGCTGATAGCTGATAGCTTACGAATTGATAACTTCCTGATATAGACTCAACATTTGTTCACCGATTATCTCCCATGACCAATTCTCTGAGACTATCACTCGTCCTTTAAGTCCCATAGATATGCGTTTTTCCCCATTAGTTGCTAACTGCAACAGTGCTTGATCTAAATCATTGATCACTTGGGATAGGTTATCGACAGGCACTTTAATTCCCCAGTCTTGTTGAACCATCAACGAGGGTCCACCAATATCGAGACAAACCACAGGTCTACCAGACGCCATTGCTTCCAACACCACCGTCGGCCAATGATCATGGAAGCTCGGATGCATTAACACGTCCACCTCTGCCATCCGTTGTAAGACCTGATCACGGGAAAGCTTCCCCCAAAAACGTACAGCATCACCGCATCCAAGGTCTTTAGCTAATTTCTGTAGTCCCTCCTTTTCAGGACCATCACCAATCAGCCAGTATTCACTAGTGGGGTGTTCACGATGGAACTGGGCAAAGGCACGGATGCCCAATGCAAACCCTTTCCAACCCAAAAATCTCCCGATACTGACCACTCGAAATGGTTCTTCCTGGCGCTGGGGCAGTTGAGCTAATCTCTCAATATCCTTTTGATTAAGACCAAAGGGAGGAAAAGCCTTAACTGGTAAATTATCTGACCATTGGCTCGCTTCCCGAGATAGAATTAATTGGGCGCGAGAAGCCACACACCACTGGGTAAAGCGACCTAGGACATTCATCGACACCATCCGAATCCTTTCCATCATGGCCGATTTTAGGGATAATGTCTTCAAGAGTACCGAAGGAATTTTATCTTTAGCGCCACCATTCCAAATCAAGGGCACACCTAGCCAGCCTATCCATGTCGGCAACCAGGAATTTTGATAGGTAACATGATGAACCAAATCAAACCCAATTTCGTCCTGGAGTTTTTTGGCCACAAAAAATGCTCTAATCTGCCAGGCGATATAGTACAAATAATGGGACAATCCTGAATTACGAGACCCTTCAGACATTGCTACAAAGATAAAGGTGACATTGTCTAAAGGTGAATGAGACAATTCCTGTTCAATCTGAGATTGATCAGTTATGTTAGTGAGCACCCAACACTTATGGCTATGGTTCTTAGCTATTTGTTTTACGACATTCCAACCTATACCATATTCAGACCCTCTTACTGGGGAACAGCCATAAGCATAAATCAGGATATTCATGATTTTTTTTCCCTGATTAATTCAGCTGATAATTAGTAACATTTTAACAGACTTAGGCGTCTTAGTAGGGAGCATGTTACCCTTGTAATTAGGTAAATTGATCCCCTCCGATCACAGGATAGACGATTCTGAAGCACCATAGATAGGACTTACGAAGTTAGTTGGTTTTGCCCCCCTGCCCCCCAAGCGAGGGATTGCTCGCTTGGGGGGTAATGATGTCAAAGTCCCCCATAATTGGGGGATTTAGGGGGCTTTGCGTAAGTCGTGATAGACATATCCAACGGTAGGTTAGTACTCACGAAAAACAGAGCTAGCCTTGATAACCTGATTGGGCTGTAATGGCTGTATGCCAGACTTGGGAACAGTCAGCGGAGATTAATCTAGGGGTGGTGGCGGCGGAGTTGAAGCAAGTGGATCGCAATTTGGTAGAAATTGATGCCACGATCGAGGGGATTTTGTGATTAGTTAGGGATGGATGGGTGCATGTCAGTTTTGTTAATCCCTGATTCAGATCCCCCGTTTCCCTTAATAAGGGGGACTTTTCAATCTAATTCCCCCCTTTTTTAAGGGGGGTTAGGGGGGATCTATGTACCTAATTACAAATTTGACATGCTCCCGGGATGGATGCTCCTTAAATGTTTGTTTAGGTAAATCATAGACTATGAAAATCCTTACCATAAAAATTAAAAACTATCGTGTATTTGAAAACCTGGAAATCAAAAATATTCCCGCATTTTTTGTTATCGTTGGTGCAAATGGTACCGGTAAATCAACCCTATTTGACATATTTGGTTTTATCCACGATGCTCTCAAAAATAATATTCGTCAAGCTCTCCGAGTTCGTGGCGGTTTCAATGAAGTTATCACCCGAGGCAAAGAGCAAGAAGATATCGAAATAGAACTTCAGTTCCGTATTAAAATTCTAGGAAATGAGCGCCTGGTTACCTATATTTTGATCATTGGACAGGAGAAGAAAAGACCGTTAATAAAACGAGAAATTCTGCGTTATAAACGTGGCGCACACGGTAACCCTTTTCATTTTATAGACTTTCGAAAAGGAAAAGGATACGCTATTATTAACGAAGAAAACTTTGACCAAGCTGACACAAAACTACAACGGGAAGAACAACAACTTGAATCCAGCGACATTTTAGCCATAAAAGGCTTAGGACAATTCCAACGCTTCAAAGCCGCCAGTGCCTTTCGTTCCCTGATCGAAAACTGGCATGTTTCCGACTTTCATATCAGTGAAGCTAGAGGCAGCAAAGACGCACTCTATGCTGAACACCTCTCCCCCAAAGGAGATAATATGGCATTAGTAGCCCAATACATCTATCAAGAACATCCCGAAATATTCGAGAAAATTCTCCAGCGAATGCAAGAACGAGTCCCCGGCATTTCCAAAGTAGAAGCCAAAAATACTGAAGACGGCAGACTAATCCTAAAATTTCAAGATCAAGCCTTTAAAGACCCCTTTATCGATCGCTATGTTTCCGATGGCACCATGAAAATGTTTGCCTATTTAATATTGCTCTTCGATCCTAAGCCTCACCCTCTACTCTGTGTCGAAGAACCCGAAAACCAACTTTACCCCAGCCTTTTACATGAACTCGCCGAAGAATTTGCCAGCTATGCCCATCATGGTGGCCAGGTCTTTGTCTCTACCCACTCCCCTGACTTTTTAAATGCCGTTCCCTTAGAGAGCATCTTTTGGCTCACCAAAGAAAATGGGATCACCAAATGCTCAAGGGCTAAAGATGACCCAACCCTTGTCAATCTAGTCGAAGCTGGAGACTTACCTGGCTATCTCTGGAGTCAAGGCTGGTTTCAAGGAGTTGCCCCCTAATGAGTTACGACCTGATTTTTATGCTAGAAGAACCCTCCATGAAAAACGTTTTAGAGCAACTCCTACCGAAAATTATCCCCAATGAAATCACCTATCTTTGTAGTACCCACCAAGGCAAACAGGACTTATGGAAATCTATTCCCAATAAAATTAAAGCCTTTCAATATAGTCCCGACACTAGATTCATTATCGTCCATGACCAAGACTCCCATGATTGCAAAAAACTCAAATCCGAACTATTAGAAATTTGTCAAACTGCCGGAAAAGACAATAATGTGATGATTCGGATCGTCTGCCATGAATTAGAATCCTGGTTCTTAGGAGACTTAGCCGCAGTCGAAAAAGCCTATAACAGGAAACCTAATAGCCTCAGTAAACAACAAAGTAAACAGAAATACCGTAACCCCGATCAGCTTAATTCTGCCAAACAAGAGCTTAAACGTTTAGTTAAGGAATACTATCCAGGAAGCGATTCTAAAAAAATTGCACCCCATTTATCTTTAACTGACAATACATCCCACAGTTTTCAAGTCTTTATTAAAGGTATTAAACATCTCCTAGAAGTATCACCATGATCAAATCCGGTTGGGTGCATTTCCTAAAAGCTGTTTGACACTCCTGCTCCCTGCTCCCTGCTCCCTGCTCCCTGCTCCCTAAAACCCAAGACCTTAATAGCAGGGTTACCATCTACAAGCGTCTGCGAATCGCTTCTACAATGTTTCGGGTTCGGTCAAGATTCATTAACAAAGCTAGGGTCAATTTTACAGGTAAAAATGCCCAGCTTAATGCTAACATCAAGGGGTTGGGCTTCATCGAAGCATAGGAGTAACCATGCTTGAGCATGTTAGTATAGGTTACTTGCTGGCAAATATGAATCTCTGTCACAGAAAGTCCCCCACGCCGCCATTTTCCAGTGGTATTGGGGTCAATCCCCCGACGTTTTGGTGTGATTTGCTTATGGGATGAGACACCGCCCTCATTTTGAGGAACGTCCAACATTTGAGGTTGGAACTCCAGACCTAGAAACTGGCAAATTTGTTCCACCGTCTGCTCTGGATTTGTTACCAAATCTTCAAATCTCACCGTACGACATCGGGGATGATTGGCAAACTTTTCAGCAGCGTTAATCGAGGCATTCCAAAGTTTTGAGATGGTAAAGGGATGATAATTGCACCAAGACCGGAAGGCTTCTCGATAGGGAATATTCTTGGCACCCAGGAATTTGATTCGCCACTTATATTTTTGTGAAAGCAGTACGTCTCGGGGGTCACGAACCATATTAATAATCCGGCTTTCGGGATAAAGCTCTAGGATTTCAGCTATGTATAAAACATTGCGCGGAGTTTGCTCACAAGGAATCTTCTTACCGTTTTTGCCAGCTTTGTATCCCAAAAATACCTTAAAGACATCCCCAGAGGTGAGCTTTTGCTCCGGAAACTGGGAAATAATTGCTTTGGCTTCTTCACTAAAGTCACTGGGATCCCCTGGACGCAGAACATCACTATGCTGAATTGATAGGAGGCGAGCGGCTAGCTGTTCTGCTTCTGCCTGAGTCAGGTAAGAGGCTCGATGTTCCTCGGACCATAACTGCTCAAAAAAATGGAGTTCCTCAAAGGTGAAAACCTCTGAATTTAATCCCAAGATTAGACCCATCAGAGTAGTTCCACTACGGGAGTTTTCCACTACAAATATTTGTTCTACTCTTGGTTGATGATCAATCATGATGGGCTGATGGGGTGATAGGGTGATGGGGGAATTGCCAACAGTATGATAAGTAGTATATCAGCGCTAAGGATTCAGCATAGCAAAAAAATCCTTGTCTTTCTTTTATATTTATCCGAAGTTCCCGATTCCCGATTCCCGATTCCCGATTCCCGATTCCCTACTCCCTATTCCCTATTCCCTATTCCCTCTTGCCTCTTGCCTCTTGCCTCTTGCCTCTTGCCTTTTGCCTTTTGCCTACTCCCTATTCCCTACTCCCTATTCTCCTGTTGAGCAGACCAGGAATTAACTACCAATCCCGCCAGTAACCAAAAATAAAAACTAAAGGGTCGCAATTTAAATGTCCGTTCCACAAAGGTGTAAAAGAAAGAAACAATAATTATAGTACAAAGCATCACCCCAAGGGATTTGTATTCCAGGGATGAAGAGGATTTAATCAGAGATTGAGAGGTTTGGTAAAGCCGTAGCAAGATTAGCCAAAAAATTCCCAAACCAACAATTCCAAAATATCCCAAGAAGGCAAACCAGTAGGCATCTTCCAGGAGTTCCACATGCCAGGATAAATGCCGTTGTTCATCTGGGGATAGAATCACCGAATTTTCTATTCCTCTTTGTAAGGCACCAGGCTCTGGACCAAAGCCAAACCAGCCTCCTGAATTCATTAAACCATTAACAATAGTCTTGGCTGCCCAACCCCGCTGAGCTTCTAAGTTGTGTTGCCAGTAATCTGGAGAAAAAATCGAGAAGAAATAGGAAGTCAGATCAGGGATTTCACCGTCTTCAGAGACTGAAGCGGCTGATGTTTGAAGATTGAGTAATGGAGAAATTAATACTACAGTTATCAAAATTGCTGTAGAAAACCAGAGGATGAGAGCAGTATCTCTTTTTCTGTTGAGATGAACTAAGACTAGAATAGGAATTAGTAGCGATATCATCAGTCCAGCTCGCTTTTTGGAAGCAAAGTTGGCGAAATATAGCACTAAAATACTAGCAGAGTCTTTAAAGGTGGGAATAAGATGACTAGAGTTGGTGTAGACATGGCTAATAAATACTGAAATTGCTAACATCAGGAATCCTGAGAGGATGGCACTGTCGCCAAAGGTGCCAATGCTAGCATTTTTTGCAGCCATTGTGCCGGAGTGGATGACTTGCCTGGTGAAGAGTTTCTGACTGATGCTGGCGGGTAAAAAGTATTGGATTGAGGCTATACCTGCCTGGATTAAACTGGCTAGTCTAATACTTTTTAATAATAAGGAAAGCTGTTGGATAGAAATGTCAATATTAACCACAGTATAGTAAACTGAGATATACCTAAAATTAGTACGTAAGTTTTTGATGCTGCCTGCAATTCCAGCATGATTAACAACAATGGAAATCATGCTACCAATGAAAAAGGCAATAATTAGGATATCAAGGGGGGTTTTTCGTATACCTTTACCAGAGGATAGCCGCAGGTAAATTACCCTTACCATGAGGATGTAAAGGATAATTTCGGGAACAAAACGTATTAATGCGATTAACGGTGAGGGTAAGGGTAGCCAGTTGAGAACAAAGTCTTCAAAGGGTTGGTAGATGGTGAGGGTTAAAATTATGGCAAATGGTAGCTGCCCTGTTTGCATCGCCCATCGATACCAGGCAATTATTTTGTTCATTGTAGGGATTAGGGAGTCGGGAGTCGGGAGTCGGGAGTCGGGAGTGGAAAGTGGAAAATTTTCTAAATGCCTGTTCCTTTATGATTTTATTTAGTGGTATTGTAACTAAGTTAGAAATTATGCCTACATCTAAGCTACAGCGGTTTTCATATTAGTGGAGTACACACACGGATTTTTTGCCTGTTCCCTATTCCCTACTCCCTACTCCCGATTCCCGATTCCCGATTCCCGATTCCCGATTCCCGATTCCCTGTTCCCTGTTTCCGGTGCTATAAGCTATGTCTGTTGCCTTAATTGCCCACTATCTTGGTCCTCGCTTAGGAATTGGGCAGTATCTCAATCGATTACTACCACCTCTAGTTGAGGAACTGATCAGCCGAGGAACTAAGGTGAAAATCTTGGCTTCTCCGAATGCGTTTGAGAATACTCCTACCCTACAGGAGTTGGCAGATAGTGTTAATATCCTACCACCGCTGGATTACTCCCCAGCGAAGCGGTATGCTTGGGTAGCGACTCGCTTGAGTGGGTATTGTGCTCAAGCAGGAGTAGAGGCTCTAGTCTGGCTATCTAACCCGATCGTACTGCCGTGGCATCCAGCTACTATTGCAGTGCTTCATGATGTCAATGAATGGAAAGCCGCTAATAAGTATGGCGATCGCATAAAAACGGCTTTGCGATCGCTAATTTACCTGGATGCCTCGATTCGTTTTGCCCAGCAGATTATCGTGGTCAGCAAAGCTACGGAGAATGACCTGCTACACTTTCGCCCTAACCCAAGGCTTCAACAGAAGCTGAAAACTATTCCCAATGGAGTAGACTCAGCCCTAGCTAAGTTACCGACCGTCTCGATTCCTGCTCCCACTGGACCATTCTTGTTATCCGTAGGTCGGATCGACCCAGCTGCCAAGCGTTTACCGGAAGCTGTGGCATTAACCACTCAACTCAGAGAGCTTAGTGGTGAACCTTGGGAATTACATTTAGTCGGAGGGATGAATACTTCGACCCAAGCTAGCGGTGAAGCGTTCCTCAAGTCAATTGAGACCTTGCCTTGGGTTCAGTATCATGGCCACATAAGCGATCGCATTCTAGCTCAATGGTATCGACAGGCAACAGCGGTAGTGTTTCTGTCTGACCGGGAGGGATTTGGACTACCGATTGCCGAAGCCGCATCATTTGGTCGCTTCGTGGTGGTATCTCAAGGGAATCAAGCCGGTTTAGAAGCGGGGGGTTCTGCCATCATTACCGTTAATCCTGATCAGCCCAGGGAGGCAGCCGAGAAGGTAATCGGTGGTTTGAAAGAAAAACAATTAGCTGAGATTAGTAGTAATTTGCCCAAGTGGGAAACAGCAGCAATGGCTTATGCTGATGCGATTAATGAACTCAATAGGGAGTAGGGAGTAGGAAATAGGGGTGCGATTCGTTATTCCCTGTTCTGATAATAATAGAATTTAAATGAAGACTAGCTTATATGACCACAGCCACTCCACCCCTAACCTTAGAGGAGTTCCTCAAACTCCCAGAAACCAAACCCCGATCAGAATTTATCAATGGGGAAATCATTGTTAAGCCCATGCCACAAGGCCAACATAGTCTGCTTCAGATTGAATTGTGTCAAGCTATCAATCAAGTCGCTAATCCTAACAAAATTGCCAAGGCTTTCCCCGAACTGCGCTGTACCTTTGGGGGTGAATCAATTATTCCCGACATCACAGTATTTCGTTGGGCAAACATCCCCATTGAACCAACTGGCAAAATTGCCAACCGCTTTGAAATACATCCAGATTGGGCAATCGAAATTCTTTCCCCAGACCAAAGACAAACCAAAGTCCTGAGCAAACTCATCCACTGTTTGCGTCATGGAACCGAACTAGGATGGTTAATTGATCCGGAAGAAGAAAGTATTATCGTGATTGATCAGACTCAACGATTGGAAATCCTTTCAGCAACCTCTACGTTACCGATTCTCAATGGAGTAGAGTTAGAACTAACAGTTGAGCAAGTTTTTGGGTGGTTAACCCTAGGGTAAGGTTACCTGGGGTGCATCTCATAGGAAGCGGTCTGGCGTTGCTGAATAATAGAATGATTTTAAGAGAATGATAAAACCAAGAATCACTCAATTAAGCGCGTCTCAGTTTTGTGCGATACATCAGATAATAAAATGAAGTAAATAAAATCAGGGCCAAAAATCCAGCCGAAACTACGGATGTCGTAAGTGGAATCAACAGTAAAGAAGTCAGCAATTCAATTACAATTAAACTAATCAAAATCCAAACCACCATTTGGCGTTTCATCAGACTACAAAGAATTGCTCCGGTTGGCGCACCCACTACCACAACTGGAACCGCCGCTAACCAATAATTACTGACGGGAGTGACAAAATCCCCCAGGATAAAGTTATGAATTAAAAAGCCTGTGACGGCATTAATTGCCATCAAAATAACTGAAGTTGGAGTGCTAACTTTCTCACACAAGCCAAACAGTAACACCATTACAGAGTAGGCAAAAACATCCATTCCACTCCCAACTAAGCCACTAATCATACCGCCCATTAATCCGACGACTAGAGATAAAATTTTTTCTCGTTTACCCCAGTGTTCAATCGTCAATTTACGTTCAGTCTTAGTTAAATTTAAGTGAATTAAAATGAGGGCAAAACTGCTCACCATCATTGTAAATGAAATTTTAATGACTTCGGCAGGAAGTAAAGGAGCCAGAAAAGCTGTTCCCATAAAAATACCTGGAATTCCCCCTAAACTCACCCAACGAATTAACTTCCATTCTACTGGAGTTTTCATAGCAAAAATCGTAAAAGATGCGGCACTCATTCCAATACTTTGAATGGCTAAAGAAAAGAGTTTTGCATCGGGGGGAGAGACGTGAAGCCACTTTGTTAAAGCTGGAAAAGCAACTGCGCCTCCTCCCATACTTGTGGCTCCTGCAACCATGGAACCAAAGACCATTGTGAAGGCAAATTCCCAATGTTCAATCAGGTTGTAAATAGCTCGACTGGGTTCAATAATAATCAGCCAGCTTGTCCAAACTGTGAGTACACACAATAGACTATAACGAATAGAACGTTGGGATAAAATAAACTGAAATAATGAATACATAAACTTTAAACTATTGAAGATAAGTGGATTGATACGAACAAGAATTATAGAATTTTTTTAATTTATTTTTTTATCAAATATAATTAAGATCGTTTATCTGATTATCAAAAAAACGATTTAATAATTATAAAAAAACATATTTCAGTGATTACTGCTTTAAAAAACAGTAAAAAAAAATGTGAATTTAGTTTTATTCAGTTGTCAAAAAAAATATAATCAGTTGAGCATCAGAAAGTGACGATTTTTTGATCTTTTGCAGAGGAATTAACTCAATTTTATAGTTGAAGTAGACTCAATGAAGTGTGGAAGTAATTCTAGATAAAATTGAGGGATAGTTATTGTTTGTTGATTAATGATATGAAAACCATAGTTTATCTTGCTTATCTTTGGGAAAAACACGACTCATGTTTTTCTGTTTATTGTGGGGGAATTTAGAATATTTAATTCCCCCTAAATTTCCAAGATATTGGACAGGCCGCCCCGTAACGCACCACCGTGTCAAACAGCAAAAATGAGATGCACCCTTTATAATGGTCTCACTATAGGAAACCTTTATCCAATTAATTTGACTCGAAAATTAATATTCTCATTTAATAATTTACGATTTTTATTCAACAGAGCGCCTGCACTGCAAGCCATGATTAGTAAACCGGAAATCAAAGAAGGCTCAGGAATATTTACATTGTCTTGATCATCTAAAGTACCAAATGTCATAACAAAATCTTCTAATTTAGACGGATTATCAGCTGTAAATAGTAGAGTACGAGCGGAAAATTGTCCCAAGTTACTAAAAGTATACTGGCTTCCTTTTGGCAAGTAAATAAAGGTATTGGGATCAGCACTAAAAGATTGATCGGCAACATTAATAGTTAGCTCTCCATCCAAAGTGTAGAGTGCTAAATCAGTTGGAGCTATTAATAATTCTTCAAGCCCTGAGTTTTGTTCGGGAATCAACACATCGAATAATGAGAGCAGTCCTTCCGTTTGATTCACGTTAGCAACCTGTGTATAATTACTTCCACCTAACCAAAAAGAATTCGGATTCGGATCAGGGAGTAACAGAGGAAAATCATCCGGAGAATACCCATCAATTAAGGTGTAAGTATTATCCTCACCCAAGGTTAAAAGGGCTTTATTTTGTAGGAGTGCAATACTGGTATCAATCGGATCAACTAAGGTCAGTTCAAACTTCTGGATTTCTGCACCTTCAATACCCGTAATCTCTACGTTCTGAATGCGTTCTCCATCCCCAAAGGTAACAGGAATTTCAGCAACAGTTGAGTCATCTTCAGGATTACTAACAATCAGTGTCGCACTCGCTTCTCCATCAGCTTCACCCGGACGAATTACAACAAGTTCAGGATCACCCTCTTGGGTAATTCCAAATTGAGGGGGAGTAATGAGTAATGAGTCAGGTGCCACCACCCCAAAATCGCTGAACACTTGGAAGCCACCCTCTAATAATTCAGGGGTTGGAAGTTGAGGAAAAGGTGGATTATCAGAGGTTCCCGGTTGACCCAGCTGTTCAAATAGCCCATCAATTCCACCTGGGATTACAAACTCTAGGTGACGGGTAGGTTTTTCACCTGCATTAACAAAAGCGTGGAGAACATCTTTCGGTTTATAAATAAAGGTTCCAGGTGTCGCAGTAAAGACTTGATCTTCCAGTTGATACGTGATTTCTCCATCAACAACGTAGACAAACTCATCTTCAAGGATGTGATAGTGAGGGAGTGGGCCACCCGGTAAGGTAGTGAAATCAAAGAGTGCTAACTGCCCATCAGTATTGTCACCGATTTCAACAAACTCTGCGTTGTCACTGAATAGCCAAAACCCTGGACGATCTACATCAGGTAATACAACTGGAGTGTCACCATTTGCTGTTATTTCAAGAGTATTTGAAGCTTCAGTAGCATTGGTCGGAATGGTAAAAGAAGAAACATTTGAAGAATCCTGTTGTCCATGCTGATGGGAATGAAAACTCAAGTGAGCTTCTGCAGGAAAACTGATTCCCAAAGTTAATAGAAATGAGCTAGCAACGTAAAATGCGGTAGACTTAGTCTTGGGATTCATGGGTATACCTACTAAAAACTTTGACAATGTAATAGTCTGAAATTCCCTGCTCTCCTAAGGAATTTTAAAAATTATACAATACCAACGTAGTTCCGGGCAAAATTTTTAGCAAAAGTTAATGAAGTTGTCAGTTGAGACAGTTTGGATTCACTTAACTTGCGTCGGAAACGCACATCTTCTAAATCTTCTCCTTCCGGTGAGTGCAGCATGGTTAACAAGCTGTAAGAGAATTCTTGAGCACGCCAGATGTAGGGCAAGCGAATTTCGGAGTACCGCTCAAGATAAGAAAGATCATGGTTTTCGAGATAGTAGGTAATTAATGTTTCTGCTAAAACTCCCGCATCTTGCACCGCTAAATTTAAGCCTTTTCCACCCATTGGGGTAATAATATGAGCTGCATCTCCTGCTAATAATAATCGCTGATAACCCATGGGTTCCATCACATAATTTCGCAGCTCCATAATACGCTTTTGAAAGATTTCACCTTCATTTAATGGGCATCCTTCTTTAGCAAGGCGCTGCTGTAAATTAGCCCAGATGCGTTCATCTGACCAATCTTCTAAAGTATCGATGCTGGGAATTTGAAGGTAATAGCGAGAAATCTTGCTATTGCGAAGCATATGACCCGCAAAACCATCTGGATTTACACCATAAAGAGTATGCTGGGCTGAAGGGGGAGCGTAGGCTAAAATGGCTAACCAGCGATAGTTGTATTGTTTGCTGTAAATGTCTACAGCTTCAGGGGGAACAGATTGACGAGCTAACCCATGATAACCATCACATCCAGCTACAAAATCTGCTTGGATGGTTACAGTTTTTTGACTATCTAAATCAGAACATTCAACTTCGACTTTGTCATCACTTTGAACAATCTTTTTGCCTTCATGATGAAAGAGTAATTTACCGCCATCTTTGATATATTTTTCAATCAAATCATCGTTGAGATCGCTTTGAGGATAAACATGATGAACATCTCCTCCACTTAAGCTTCCATATTCAAAAATTAGGCTTTTATCGGGATAGCGAAACTCACAAGAACTGTGAGTATAAGCATTTTTGAGCAGGGTATCCGCCAGGTCATTTTTTCTGAGGATTTCAACCGTTGTACTTTCAATCACTCCGGCTCGCCCTCTGGCATAAATTTCTTCACGATTGTATTTATCAATGATAATACAGTCTATCCCGTTTCTCAGCAGAATACTTCCGAGAACAATACCAGCAGGGCCAGAACCGAGAATACAGACCGATGTTTTTAACTGTGTAGAATTTTTCATCGTCAATTCCTTCCTAAAATTTTTCATTTTTTTTGAATTAAAGGTGAGTTAAATACCCACCTTATTGCTGAGATTAAGTTAATACTTAAACCGTGACAAGTTGCTTAACAACTGAATGGAAATGAATTTTTTGTCGCAGCTGTTGAGTCATTGGATGTAAGTCACGGGGTTGAGTTCTGGGGCGGAATAATCCATCCTTTTCCCATCGGTGTTCATTGAGGCTAATTGCCCAAGCATTTAACCAGGCAGACTCCGGAAAATCAGCTAATTTTTCAGGCATTGTATCTTCAAGAGCCATGCGGAAAATAACCTGGGCAAGTTCCTCAAATATTTCCAAACTAGCAATATGATCATCGATGAGTTGCTGTTCAGTTTTATTGGATTGTAAATTCCGCGATCGCCATTGCTTGATGAAATCCATTCCTAAGTAATCAATATACCCATAGGTTCCCCGATTTTCGGAGAGTTCTGCCCAGTCTATAAACAACTTTTGCATCCGGTGAGCTAACAGAAAGAATTGACCTGAACCTTGACAAATTTTTGCCCGTTTTTCAGAGTCAAGGAAAATCGAATTAAACATCAGAGGCGCACTAAATGCCCAGCCGGATAGGATATCCCAAATCACCTTAATTGTCATCACCAAATCTTTATCAAAGCAGGAGTAAACTTTGTGAATATTCTCTTTTACACCTTCGGCATATGTGAGTAAAAAGCGATTTGCTTCCGCTACTATTTTTGAAGTCAACTTGCCTTGCAAATCTGCTTCAATCATCTGAGTGACGAGAGAATTTCCAAATCCAATTAGGTCAGTACCAGGAGAATAGAAGGGATCGGGAAATACTCCAGCTTCACCAACACAAGCCCAACGATTATTTGAGAAAACTTGCTTAGAGGAATAGCTATAGTGAGGCATCTTCATAAATTTTTGAGTTGAAATCCCTTGAAGATGATTAGCTAGAGTAGGTTCATAGGTTTGGAGCCAATTAAGTGCTTTTTCCTCAGTGTTATGTTCTCCGAAAGGATGAACCGTTTCATCAGTGACAATCCCAATACTAGTATAGTTACCGGGGAGCGGAATCATCCAAATCCAGTAGCCTTTTCCACACAAGTGATTGGTTGAATAATATCGTTGATTTCCCGGGACACGCTCATGCCAGTTTTGGTTACTTTTGGGAACAAAATCACTGACATCCACCCGTTCATTGACCCAGAACCAAACCGCACTATGTTTAGAGCTATTCCGTTGAGCTAAACCCAGTTTTTTCTGCAAAAATCGACGACGACCCATCGCATCAATAACCCATTTAGCTTGAATGGTATTCTTTTCCTTTGTGTCATCTTGAGTGTAAACAATTTCATGGAAGTCTTGATTATTTTCCGATAGGATAATATCAAGAACCTTGCAACTTTCTAAAACTTCAATTCCTGCTTCGATGTTTAAGTTTCGGAGATCATTTTCAAACTTACCTCGGTCAATTTGATAGGAGGAAGGGGAATGAAATTTAGATAGTCCGAGTTCAGGACGTTCTTCAAATTTACCTTGAGCATCACCTAAGAAGAAACGGAGTCCCAACTTTGGCATATGATTCAGTTTGAAATAATTATCGCCAAACTGAAGTATTTCAGCCAGATAATAGGAACCGACTTCAACCGTTGATTCTCCAACTTTAAAAGCACCTTCAGGTAGAGGTCGAGCCAAACGATCGAAGACAATAATAGAAATATCAGGCATTGTTAACTTCAACTGTCTAGCTAAAGTTGAACCCGCTAAACCACCACCGCAAATTGCTACATCATAAGTCATTGTATTCATTGTCAAATCTCCTGCTGTATTGAGAGTAAACATTATTTCGGTTAACCTTAATTCAATAAAAAGTGATACTAACCTAAGCAAGCCTTTAAAGTCTCAGCTAAGACCTGTACATTTGGTTGATCAAAAATTGAATAATGGTCTCCCGGTACATCGTGAATTTCTAATTTATCGCTTGCTAAATTCCCCCAGCCCTGTTCAGGATCACGAGTTTCCCAATCTGCTTGATTCGGTAAATAAAACTTGTTGAATTTAGCAGGTTTTTTAGCCCGAAACAGGGTAATTTTACCGGAATAAACTTGTGGTGAATAAGCCCACTTTGCCTGCATATTAGCCTCAGCTACGATAGCACGACTGAGATGATGAGGTAGAGGTTTTCCTAAACCTAGATAAAGCTGGCAAAGCATAGCTTGCAGTTGGCGTTGAGTAACCTCTTTGAGTTCCTCAAATAGTGACTTGGATAGTCCCAATTGGGATAAGTATTTGAAGTAGTGTTGGTTTCGGAATACAAGGCGAGGAAAAGCACTTTTATTGAAAGTGTCAAACATCACCAGTAATGCCACCTTTTCTCCTTGCTGTTGAAGTTGTTGTGCCATCTCAAAAGCAATGGTACCCCCCATAGAGTTTCCCCCGAGAAAATAGGGGCCATGGGGTTGAACACTGCGAATTTCTTTAAGATAATTAGCCGCCATTGCTTCGATTGTAAAGTCAGGCATTTGTTTGCCATCTAACCCTTTAGCTTGCAATCCATAAAACGGTTGCTCTGAACCTAGAGATTTGGCTAATTCTCGTAAGTTCAACACATTTCCTTGTTGTCCATGAATGCAGAAGAAAGGCGGTTTAGAGCCACGAGGTTGAAGTGGAACTAATGAAGACCAAGGGAGAGAAGATTCGTTTTCAGCAAGAATTTCGGCCAGTTGTTCAATGGTTGGAGATTTTAGTAGTGTTGCCAAAGGTAACGTTTTACCGAAGGTTTGTTCTATTTGAGTAAACAAACTCATCGCCATTAAGGACTGTCCACCTAAATCAAAGAAGTTATCTCGAATTCCAATGGATTCAATTCCTAATACTTTACTCCATAATTGAACGAGTTTGAGTTCAGTTGAATTGCGGGGTGCAATATAAGCAGGTTTAGACGAATTACTGGATGGTTTTAATGTAGATTGATTGGCTCGTTTCTCCTCTAATTGTTGCTGTTCAGTTGCGCTTAAAGGGAGTACCTCCAAGATAGACTGCTCTGGATTGATTAAAATGTTTTCCAGAATAGTACGATAATGCTCCTGCATTTGAGAAATGGTTGCTTCCTCAAATAAATCAGCATTGTATTTGAAGATAGCAGCAAAAGTATTACCTTCTTGAATCAGATATAGATAGAGGTCAAAATCCGCTGTTCCGCTATCCAGATTGAAGGTTTCGACATTTAAACCGGGTAATTGTAAGGTATGAATTGTTGTATTTTGCAGTGCAAACATCACCTTAGATAGAGGGCTTTGCAGCAAATTTAGAGCGTTAATAATTTCTTGAATGGGTAAATCTTGATAAGCGTAACCTCCGGAAACAACCTGACGAACTTGACTCAAAAACTCCCGAAACGTTTGGTTTACGTTCAACTGTGTCCGTAGAATCAGTAAGTTCGCAAAGTAACCGATTAATCCCTTTGTTTCTTTCCGACTCCGATTCGCAATTGGACTACATACAAAAAAATCGTCTTGGTCAGTGTAGCGATATAATAGCACCTTAAATGCAGCTAATAACGTTGCAAATAACGTTGCTCCTTGTTTTCGACTGAAGCTTTTAAGTTGAGTCGTGAGTTCAACAGAAAGTAACTGTTTATTGTAGCCACTAGAATGGGTAGGATTAGTCGGATAAGGATGGTCAGTTGGCAGCTTTAAGGCTTGTAAATTATCCCCAAGTTGTTGCTTCCAATAGTTTAGCAAAGTCTCTTTAAACTCACCTTGAATACATTGACGTTGCCAAACCGAAAAGTCCGCATACTGCACTGGAAGTTCTGAAAGGGGTGAAGATTGACCGAGAGAAAATGCTTCGTATAGTGTTGCTAACTCCTGAAATAAAACTCCTTTTGACCAGGCATCGATGATAATATGGTGAACATTCAGTAACAGAAAATAATCCTGTTCATTAAGTTTAAAAAGTTTTCCTCGAAACAGAGGCAGTTGAGTCAATTCAATCGGTTGCTCAATATCTACCTTCACTAATTCCATTACCTTATTTTCCCGTTGTTTTTGAGGGAATCTCTGTACATTAATTACAGATAAACGAAAGGAAAACGAGGAGTGAATTACTTGAGTGGGTTGACCTTCAACTAAGGTAAAAATCGTTCGCAAAGCCTCGTGACGTTGAATAAGTTCATTCAGACTTTGCTCTAAAGCCAATGGATTGAGTGAGCCGGAAATGCGAAACCCAAACGGCATATTATAAGCAGCAGCTTTTCTTGGTTCCAACTGTTGTAAAAACCATAACCGCTCTTGAGGAAAAGAGAGAGGAAGTGGATTTTCTCGGGAAACAGAGACTAAGGGTGGAGCTTGATTTTGTAAGCTAATGACCGTTCTAATTGCTTCCCATAGCTCCTTTTTAGCAGCCACTGATTGAGTTGAATTATTGGCAACTGGAGAAGTTTTCTGTTGTTTTTTGTTCAATGTTTCGAGTGACATATCAGAGCCTAGATACTGTCCAGAGAGTTGGTGAGGAGGCGGCTGGAGTAAAAAATACTCGCAGCCTAGATATAATTTAAAGACTTAACAACTTTTCTTTTCTTCAATCATCTCCACAATTGTTGAGATATTTTGAAAGTTCTCAAAACTAATCTCACTCACATCTAACTCAATTTCAAAAGTCTCTTGCAAGTTAGAAATTAGAGTCATCGTGTTAATTGAATCTAGACCCAAGTTGAAGATATCTACATCGTCTTGCAAATCTTCTAGGGTCACATCGGGTATAACTTCCAAAACTAACCCTTGAACTTGTTCTTGAATTGTTGTAGTAGTCATCATGGTGTTATGCTCCTTACAATTTCAGTATTTGGACTGTGATGATATCGTTTTAGACTAATTCCTTTCTCAGAATTTTTCCAAGTGGACTTTTGGGAATCTCTGGGCGGAATTCAATGATTTTCGGAACTTTAAACTCCGCTAGACGCTGCTTACAAAATGAAAGAATCTCTTGATACTCACAATTTTTCCGACTTTTTTTGACAATTACAGCTTTAACCAACTCGCCAGCATAAGACCCTTTTACACCGACCACAACAGCTTCTTTAACGTGAGGATGATTCATCAAAATATCCTCTACTTCTATCGGGTCAACTTTGCGACCTCCGGTATCAATGAGCAGCTTCTTGCGACCGGTAATATACACTCGACCCAACTCATCTTTTTTACCTAAATCACCTGTATAAAAACATCCCTCCTTAAAGGCTTGTTGATTGAGTTCTGGCTGATTAATATAACCTTGGGTTAGAGAACGACTTTTTATCACAACTTCTCCACTCATTCCCATGGGTTGTTCATTCCCACTTTCATTAACAATTTTGAGTTCAACATTATTGAGCGGAAACCCAACAGAGTGATAAATTTTGTTGATGTTTTCCTCTAAATTAATTGCCACAGATCCAGCTTCAGTACAGCCATAAAGCTGTCGAACAGGAATCCTAAATCGCTGCCAAAACTGATCAAAAATGTCTTTTGACAAGAAGTTTCCAGCTGAAAAGCATAATCTCAAACTAGATAGGTTCACCGAGGTTTTTGTTCGAGTTTCTGCTAAAGCCTTGAAGATATAAGGCACTGCTGGAAAAATTGTAATCTTCTCTGTTTCAATCAGTTCAAAAACTCGCGGACACCGGAAGACAAAGGGAACCTCAACAGGTGTACCATCCTTCTGCAAAACTTGTTCTAAAATAACTAAGGTTGCACCATTACAAGTTGCTGCGAGGAGACAATTTCCTAACCCATGGGCATGATACATCGGAACTGCACAAAGAATCTTGTCTGAGGGCTGAAGTTGGGTGGTTTCTGCGAAGTTTTTAACCTCATGGTAAAGACTCCCTTGGCTCCGTGCAATTCGTTTTGGTTTCCCCGTTGACCCGGATGAATATTGATACAGAAGCTCAGAAGAAAGAGCGTTTTCTGAATACTCTTGATGTTGAGATTTTACTGGTAGAATTAGATGGTAGAGATAGTGGCTTTTAGGATAAACACTATCCACAACAATTAAATCAATTTTTCGGTCAATATTTGCAATAATATCCTGACAAATTTTGGCACGTTTGAGGTCAGTAATTACTGCTTTTGCCTGGCTATCACTAATACAATAACTCAGTTCTTCAGCTTTGAATAAATGATTAATAGGCAGAACAATTCCCTGTAACTGAGCAACAGCATAGAAGCTATAAACAAACTCAGGACAGTTGGGTAAAACGAAAGCGACACAATCACCTTGACCGATTTCTAGAGAACTTAATCCCTCACTTAATCCTTGAACTTTGGAGTCAAGTTTTTCATAGCTAATTCGGGACTCATTATAGACAATCGCTGTATGTTTTGGAAAGGAATGAGCCGCTTCTTTCAACTGTTTAATAATCATAACTTTACCTCTATGGAACCTGAACAACCGATACTATTAGAGCTTTCGCCTAAAATTATTTTCCGGAAACTTCTCTGTAATCATCATGGTGTACTGATTATTGGAGATGACGCAGTAGGTTCTATACAGGAGATTGTCTTTGGGTTGAATCTGGAAATAATCGGCTAAATCACCTGCATGTTCTTTGCCAAGTTCGACATTTTCTTTGAAGATTTCCACTTTGTTCTCGACCCAGAGTTTCCCAATGGGAGTTTTGGTCTCTAACAGTTGGGTTCGCATTTTTTCATTCAGTCTGTCGAGAACTAAAATTGAATCGGCATAGACATAGGTGCGGTCACTCATCTTACCTTGAAGTAACACTTTGCGAGCGATAACTTCTGTGCCTTTTTTGAGGTTCATCGGCAGGATGTCTTCTGTGATTGTAATCTGGTCTTCAAACAGCTTTTTGATTTTGATTGCTTCCCCCGAATATGCTTCAATCATATCTGTAACAGTGCCGTTTGTCGTGAGCAATATTCGTTGAAATGGGCTGAGTAATACAGGTTCGATGTAATTCCGCTTTCTCGGAAAGTTTTGGGAAAAAATTGGCCTTAAGACTAGGGTTTGAGCGTTCATCTGCATTATTTCTCTAGAATTGGGCAAAAAGACTTGTTTGATGAGATATTGTGAGTTGAATCAATTCCATGTTAGCCTTCAATTTTTATTTCAACTCACAACAAATTTTAAACAATGGCACTGAATTTTTGGGTAGCTTGATGGGATGAAGGGGTGAAGGCTAACTTTTCCGGCCAACGACCCACTGTTTCACCAATAACTGCCATTTCTTGCATCAGTTCTTGATAGCGATGAGGCGTCAAGGATTGAGGGCCATCAGACAGGGCTTGGGAAGGGTTGGGATGAACTTCTATCATCAGAGCATCAGCTCCTGCTGCAATTGAGGCCATTGCCATTGCCGGGACGTATTCGGCTTTACCAGTCCCGTGACTGGGGTCAATCATAATGGGAAGATGAGTCAGTGTCCGCAAGACAGGAATCACGGATAAATCGAGGGTATTGCGGGTATATTTGCGGTCATGGGTGCGAATTCCCCGTTCACACAAAATAACATTAGAATTTCCCGCTGCTAAAATATATTCAGCCGCCATTAACCATTCCTCAATGGTTGCGGACATTCCCCGCTTCAGCAGAACCGGTTTCTCTTGAGCACCAACTCTTTTTAACAGAGAAAAGTTCTGCATATTACGAGCACCAACTTGGATAATATCTGCAACAGCTGCTATCTTTTCAATGTCGGCGGCATCCATTACCTCGGTGATAATTCCCAAGCCGGTTTCTTGACGTGCAATGGCCAGCAATTCCAAACCACTCTCACCATGCCCTTGAAAAGCATAAGGAGAAGTCCGAGGTTTGTAGGCTCCACCACGTAGGAAATGAGCACCTGCTGCTTTAACTTGTTGGGCGGTTTCGACAATCATCTGTTCATTTTCAACCGAACAAGGACCGGCAGTTTGAACGATGGGACTGTGTTCACCAAAAGCAACAGAACCGTTCGGTGTTTCAACAATAATTTCACTGGGTTCACCATGTCGGAAGTCTCGACTTGCCCGTTTAAAGGGATGTTCAACTCGTGAGACTTTTTCAATAAAAGGACTGACAGCCTGAATTTTTAAGGGATCGAGTTCAGCGGTTTCACCGACTAAACCAATCACCACTCGGTGTTTGCCGATGATTTTTTCGACGCTGACTTTGTATTGGGACAGTTCGTCTTTAATGTGTTCAATTTCGACTGTCGGAGTGGCTGCTTTGAGGACAATTATCATGGTTTATTTCCGTTGAGATTGGGTTATATGATTTGAGACGTGATTAACCGGATTTGATCTAACATCAACTTAGTTTTGAAGAAGATCAGAATTTGATCTGTAGAGTGTGTAGGTCTTGGTGTGCATACTGAAAAATCCTTGATTGTTAGCTTCTATAAACTTATCGGGGGTCAGTCTAAGTTTTATGCCGAAGAAAGATTTTTTTTTCGAAACTTATCAAAACTGACCTAGACGATTGGGTGAACAAGATTATGGAAGCCTTGCCCCACTTGAGCTGAAACCAATTTCCATACCTAGGTCTCATCAAGGGAACAGGACTTACTCAAAACTGGAATCCAAACCCTATAAGTGGTAAGTTGATTTAGTAACGCACCCTACCAGTAGCCGTTGAGATTGGGTTGTCTGATTTGGGAAGTGATTAACCAGACTTGATCTAACATCAACTTAGTTTTGACGAAGATCAGAATTTGATCTGTAGAGTGTGTAGGTCTTGGTGTGCATACTGAAAAATCCTTGATTGTTAGCTTCTATAAACTTATCGGGGGTCAGCCTAAGTTTTATGCCCGAGCAGCGATTATTTTTACAAAACTTTACAAAACTGACCTAGACGATTGGGTGAACAAGATCATGGAAGCCTTGCCCCACTTGAGCTGAAACCAATTTCCATACCTAGGTCTCATCAAGGGAACAGGACTTACTCAAAACTGGACTCCAGGAAAATTGCCGTACACTAATTACTGATCACCAACTAAACTTGGTAAGCCCTAGCAGGGATTAATACGGTTCTTCAGTACCTCTTATGCTAAATTTCCAGTTAAAAAACTCAGAAAGCTTACTGTATAAGGAAAATTACGCTATTCAACTAACAAAATTTTCTGAAGACGGCCTCTGACCACTGTTCCCTGTTCCCTGTTCCCTGTTCCCTGTTACAGACTGTTTATTTAGCATAACAAGTACGGAAGAGCCATTAATACTTCGACCCAAACTAGGGGTGAAGCGTTCCTCAAGTCAATTGAGAGCTTGCCTTGGGTTCAGTATCATGGTCACATAGTGCGTTCGCGTAGCGTGGCCAAAGGCCAATCGCATAAGCGCGGAAGCTGAGGCCGTAGGCCACGCTTTGCGTTCGCGTAGCGTCGGCTTTGCCGAAACGCTTCATCGCATTTTGGCTCAATGGTATCGAGAGGCAACAGCGGTAGTGTTTCTGTCTGACCGGGAGGGATTTGGACTACCCATTGCCGAAGCGGCATCATTTGGTCGCTTCGTGGTAGTTTCTCAAGGCAATCAAGCCGGTGTGGAAGCTGGGGGGTCTGCTCGATGGGATCATGGCTATCAAGACCCAAGGTTCACTCATTACTGATTTGAGTCCAACTGAGGGCGATGCGAGTTGGTATGGTCTTCGTGGTTGGATTGAATGTTCCTACCGAGACCTAAGGCGTGATTGTTGGCAGTGGCAGAAGACTCGCTTAGCTAATCCCGAGCGAGCAGAACGTCAATGGCTGGCCATGGCTGTTGCTCTTCTATGGACTCTGAGTCAAGATCTAGAAGATGAGCAGGCATTATTGGACTCACAACAGCCTATTTCTCAGACACAGACACAAGAAGCACAAAAAAACTCTGTATCCTCAACTAATGTCAATCATCGTCCTGTTCGTCAACTTTCCAGTTTCGTTAATGGTTTGTTAACAATACTGGTGCATTTATAGCACTACGCATTAAAGTTAGGACATTGATACAAGCTGAAACGCTTTTGTAGTAAACTTTTGCCTCTTGCCTCTTGCCTCTTGCCCTTGCGCGTAGCGCTATACTCAATGATTTGCCCATTACTATCGGTTGTCTGAAACCTTCCTCCTTCAAGACTTTTCACTGTTCATTCTCTCCTAACTCTTCTTAATTGTAAAAAACCTACCCTTATGAGGCTACCGTCCCCCCCCTTGCGATCAGCTTTGCTGCGCTAAAAGCGATTGGCCTACGGCCACGCTACGCTATCCCATCAGTAACAAAAACCAACATCCCAATCCAAGGGCGGGTTAAATGAGATAAAGAAATTTTCAACCACTTTACCTGAACCTAATCAATAGTAGCTGTGTATATCCAGCACATTCTTTCCTGATTTTTTACAAATATGAGATAAACCATTAGCAGCTGTGTATACCCGCACAGCTGATCACACAGGTGCATCTTACTGATTAGTCAATTACTATGTTGGACTTCTTTTTCATCCGCGACACCAAGTGGCTGTTTGAAACTGCCATGGAAAACCCCGAATTGGCTCCGTCCGTGGTTGAACTGCTCTTCTTAGAAGAGATTAAGTACAACGTTCGTGACAGCTCAATCTTAAAACACGACTATAATCTGACAACTTTAAGACAAGCCTATGTTGACACTCTCCGGTCTAAAGACGGGGGGCAGGATAGTAGTTCTCAATAGTGCTCAACTAATAAGTTGCGCAATACTAGGTAATAATTTCAGCCCATAAGTAGCCCCAATCCGAAGCTGACTGCTGAGTGCTGATAACTGTTCGCCCAGCGTGCCCGTAGCGCATATGCTTACAAAAAAAATAGCCGTAGAAATACTATCCACGGCTATTTCAGTGCTACAAACGCTATGTCATGTCTATCAGTTTCCGAATCAATCCGGATGTGATCCTACCCGAACAAACCCGATTTGACCGGGGGGGAAACCCCCCAGAAATTTAACCTATTAACGCCAAGTCGAAGACTTGGTTACAAAACTAATTACTTGCCCTGGAATGCCCGTGGGCTGCAAAGGGCTCCACTCGGAAACCTCTGCATACCCCAGTGCATAAAGGCTGTAAATATAGCAGAGAAAGAGTTGGTTAGGACAAAAAGTGCAAAGCGTTATCGATAGCATCCTGTAAACCATCAAATTGATCAAGAGTTTTTCTCAAATAGTGTTTGAGTCTTGCCCAAAATTTCTCAAT
>NZ_JAAHHM010000049.1:0-48907 GCF_010692445.1 Moorena sp. SIO3E8
CAGAACTGATTGGGGCAGCAGTTCCAGAGCTTCAAAGCTATTTGGGATAGCTGGCGGTTTGATTTCCATGGTTCTACACTACTACTCATCCTTCCCTTTTTGTCAACCCCATCACCTGAATGCTTACTTGATCAGGGCAGGGCTATAACATTGCTCATGAATAAATTGTAAATTAAATCGGGTGAAAGCTAGCTGGGGTAATGGAGAGAAGGTTTTTTTCAGGTTAACAATACCTTTTTATTAGCAAAAATCTCCCTATCTCCCTATCTCCCTATCTCCCTATCTCCCTATCTCCCCAGAAATCCATTTTAGTCCGACAATGAAACAGCCCTGCTTGATCAGGTCGGTAATGCTGGGATTGCTTTTAGCTTTTGCCTTCATCAATCACTTGATAAACTGTTGCGCATTTACATTGGATATTATTCAGTCAGAAAAAAAACCGTCAAACCCTCTCCACTGCTCCCCTGCTATCAGAACAATAGAATTTAAATAAAGACTAGCTTACCAATTTGGGAAATTACGGCTGCACATCAACTTCATATCCTCATCACCCCATCGCCCCATCGCCCCATCGCTCCATCTGCATATGTAGTCTAGCTTTGAAGAATTGGTATGACTTTATGACACACATTATGCACTACATTGTGTAGTTCTAAAAGATTACGAATTTTGAGGATTTTGCAATGGGGCTTACGCCGCCGCCTGAAGGGCTAATCACAAATCCCTGGCTAAACCTGAGTATTTATACTTATGCTGAAAAGTCAGGATGAGCATTACATATATTACTTAATGTAATACAAATTGAAGTTTGTTCAAAAATAAACGGTGCTACATTAAGTAGTGTTAAAAAATCACCCATCCTTGCTCCAAGCAGATGGAATAAAAATTCACAAAAATTTACATAACTATAAAAACTTTGGTTCGACTAGTGATAAGCATTGGGTTATCCCCAAATGGGCTGATAAGGGACACGCTGATAGCGTCCGTCAAAAGCTCAGTCCCAAATTCGGTCACCTTCCCTGGTTTATCGAGATTTGCGGCTATAATGAAAAGGCGGTGAGGGGGGACCCAGAGATGAGGAGTGTGTATGAAAATTTGTTTCAACACTGGCAACTATGCAATTAAAATGCACAACAGCTTAATTGCACAACTTAATTGCACAACCCAAGTAGGAGGTTAGTCACCTTAATGTCTATGTTATCATAAAAGGTGAGTATAGGTATCGGTTGCAGTTTTTGTTTTCAGTGTTGACAGGTTTCTTCTGTTTCATATTGCTAAGCATGCCTCCGAAATTTCTATCTCTACATAAATCAAATTTTGGAGATATTGTATGTCTGTCTACGTTGGTAACCTTGCACGTGAGGTGACAGAAGAGGATCTGAAATCTGTGTTTGAAGAATATGGCCAAATCAAGCGAATTCACATGCCCACCGATCGCGAAACAGGTCGCTTAAGGGGCTTTGCTTTTGTGGAAATGAACACAGAGGAGGAAGAAGCAAAGGCCATTGAAGAGCTTGATCGAGCTGAATGGATGGGGCGCGAGCTCAAAGTCAATAAAGCCAAGCCTCGGGAAAAAAGAAACTCATTTGGGGGCAATCGCGGCAGAGGTGATAACTTCGGTGCTCGTCGCTACTAAGCTCGCTTTGATCTAAATCAAAACCCAATTCTCTGGTCTGAGGACAGGGCAGGGGTTTTACCCCTGTCAAGTTCTACGCTGCGCGTCAGAATTTAGGGAGTAATCCTGGTAGGGTAAAGCAAACCCGAACTATAGTTGAAAGATACTAGTGTGCTTAGGATTGCTGTCTATAAGTGGATTGAAGGCATCTTAAACTCTTTGATTCAGACAAGTATGGACTTTTAAGACCTAGAGTAGGAAAACCCACATAGGTAGTGTTCAGATCGAGAATCACACTAGTTGTAGTGTGTGAGTTAACCAAAAATATCATTAATTCGGTATTGCTGAATCAAGGAATGAATATGAGTGGGGTCGGCATCCTGGCTGCCCGAAAATATTGAGAAGGGGCAAGATGCCCATTCCAAAAAACTCTTCAAATCATTCCATTATTAAGCAAAGCCATTAATTCCACGGCTCATAGCTAAAGTCAGTTTTAAGCGATATATTGTAGCAAACTCTGCAGGCTGAAGCGTGGAAATAAACCATCACAGTTCCCTTGACAAGGAGTAAGGAAAAAATAAGGATTTGAGAGCTTGCTTTTGGCAGGCTAAATTCGGATTTCCTTGCCATAGACGAGTGCAGGCTATCCAGGTGCAATATTATGATTTTTAACGGACTTGAGATATGAGCCATTCGTTTTAAAAACTGGCCGGATGCCAACACCTTCCGTCAGTTGTAGGAGTTTTGTCAGTCAATCAGAGGTTTGCCCTGTCCTGTTCTTATGGGATGAATGATGACTTGTTATTCGACCACGGAAGCGATCAAAACAGGAGGACATTGAATGACCCAAGTGGTGGTTGGTGAAAATGAGCACTTAGAATCAGCCCTACGTCGATTTAAGCGAAAAGTCTCCCAAGCTGGCATCTTTGCTGATATGAAAAAGAATCGTCATTTTGAGACATTTGCACAAAAACGCAAACGTAAAGAAATTGCGAGACATCGGGAACGTCGAAGACTCCGAAACCGTAGAAGACGGTTCTAGCAGGGTAGATTCCTATATTAATTTTTTAGATCCACTCCGGTAGCATCGTTATTGTAAGGCGTGGGTAATAGGTAAGAGGTAATGGGTAATTGGCAATTGCGATTACTCCTGTACCATTACCGATTACCCCTTGCCTATTTCTGTTACCGATTACCCAAAACAACCTTCGATTATGAACACTACAAATGACAAACAACAAAAGCGGACTTGATATGACCTGATTTTTTGCTCAAGTTGTTAATGGCTGAGGATTCTTAGTCAGTAAATTTCGCAACCAGCGTCGAGTATTGGGAGAGAGTAGCCACATACCGAAGTACAAACCTATATCCATAGGTAGGGGTTTGCCACAGCGAATGGCTTCCCACAGAAGGGGAAAAATGCCTTCCACTCACAAGCAAAGGCAGCTATTGAACTTACCTCTGTCAAGATAAAGGATGCGTAAGCACGGGGTCTGACTAAGTCTTGTACTTTTTGAATCCAGTTTAATGAATTCCGCCATTTAGTAGTGCTACTAATACTAGGACGGTTTTATCCTAAATACCACACTGACAATGGTTCAGTCACAAACTCAATTCCTACCTCTTCCAAAGTAGTGGCCCGTAACAGCCAGTCCCAATCTTCGTGAACCTCACCGCTTCTCCTGGGGGGGATTTTTTGCAATAACTCTTTGGATGTAAAAATAGTTGAACCTTGAATTACTGCTTCTCCCTGGAATAAGGTATTGCGAACAAATAGATATTAACTCATTGGTTCTAATTTAGAGGGAATTATTCTCGGCCAAATCGAATCGTCTTGGGGAGTCCGAGCAATTAGGTAACAGCTGACAATGGGGTATTTGTATTGGGAACAATTAGCAGCTTCCAGTTGCAGTTCTAGTTTTTGGGGCATCCATTCGTCATCATCATCTAGATGAGCAATCCATGGGGCTTGAGCCGCAGCAACCCCCACCCTACGAGCGGCGGTGCAACCTTGATTGGTGGGCAGTTCAATCACTCTTAGCCTGGAGTCATCCACTTCTGCAAGTGAGGCACAAGTAGCTTCATTCGGACCATCTATAACAACAATGACTTCAATTTGACTAAGGGTTTGAGCTAGAGCGCAACAGCTCGTTTAACTAATTTTGGTCTGCGATAGGTAGGTATTACGACACTAACTAAGGGTTTCAAGGTTATATCCTCCTGATGATATGTGAACTGAAAACTTTATGCTGATTATAAATCCTATGATTGGCAATTTTTTTTAAAAAAATAACCAGTTTCAGGGACTGATTAGCATTACTACCCATATTTGGGTAGTTAGGGGGGCGAAACCAACTAAAATTCGTAATTCCTTTTAGGAAGAAATATTAGCTAACAGCCTCTTTATATAGCCCCTACGCCAATAGGATGATTTGAATGAACTGAATAATTTCTAAAATCTCACTCAATACTAGTAGAGGGATATCAGTGGGAGGTTTAGCAATATACCGTTTATCGTTAATATTTCCAAAACTTTCAGAATGCTCAATATCTCCCAGTTTTTCGGCTTCATAAAGAGTGGGATTTTTGATAACTCTATACAAAGGTTGAGTGGCAATTTTTTTGAGGGGCTTAATGAAGGGATAGTTTTGGATAAATTTCTGGTATTGACTAATGAATTATAAAGCACCCTTTTGGATAAGTAGGGCTTTTATTCTATCCTGTAAGCTGAGGTCATGTTCATCAAGCAATGGCTTAACCTCTTGTCCTATACAAGCATACTTATTAACACTGCCATGGGGAGCGGCATGGATAAACTCCAACAATGGCAAGCATAGCTTTACTAGATTTTTGTAATATTTCGGCTTGCCTAAATCAATTAGATAACTAGACAATCAATTCTTTGTTTATGATTTTTTGCCGCCTGCTTAAGTGTTTCACAATAGTATCCGTTGATTTCTATATCTTTTCTAAAATTTTTAAGCAATGTAGATAGATAATCTTGCATGGTTCCATTCCCTAATATATCTACTATTGCTATTTATTGATCATCGAAATAAAAATAAGTTTTATGTAATTTTAAAAAAATAATTCAGATTTTTATAACTGTCTAATCTCACTATTTAATAATTCATATAAATTATTAAATAGGATATAATCTTCTTTAGTTTTAACCTTTTGATGACTATCTAAAAAACCAGCCATTTGAATTTATTGCTGATATTGCTTAGGGTCAATATCAATTCGCTCTAAAAACTGTGAAACTGTTAAGATACCCGTTCCACTCGCTAAAAAATCCATCGCTACATCGTTTAATTCAAAGATGCTAGGAATATTGAGAGCTCCTCTTGAGGCATACATATATTCTGCCCTTGGACTATTATCTCTATATCCGGCTAGCAGGTAATAAACCTTATGCATGATATAACCATCACGGGATAAGAATAAAATTTTGTCTATGCCATCTTTAGTGGTTGCATCTAGCAACCAATTCATGAAACTAAAAAAAAGGATTCCAACATTCTTAAACCCGAAGTTATACCAAAATTACTCTTCGTAACTAGTTTGATTATCCTGAGTATCACAATAATACTGATTGATAATGGTTGCTAGATAAAATGAACTGTCAAGAGATTGTTTTTGTTAACAATCTGATGAAACTTTTCCTTTTGGAACCAATAATTTTTGATAGCTATATGTATTATTTTTTTATTAAAAAAAATAATACACCATTGGCTTTGGCATTTAAAATATCAGACTGATAATTATCACCAATGTGAAGGATATCTTCTGGGTTACATCCTAGCTTTTCAACAACATATCCATAAATATCTCCTCTAAATTTAGTTTTGCCTATAGTAGAGGATAAAAATAGCTTTTCACTATCATCATAGCCTGCCGAATGAATAATTTTATTGATCACCGATAGGGGGAGATACATATCTTAGATAAAAATAATCTGTTTATAAATTTTTCGGCAATAGTTATAGACCGAAAAAATAAATTCATTACGTCTGCAAACATCCCCTTCGGTTTGTATTTCAATTTTTTTAGTATTTGTGCGCTTTGGTCATTAAGTCCAAAATCTTCTACCAAACACTCAAATATGGTATCCAAGGTAACTTCTGAGAGGATATATGAAAAGTTTTTTGATACTGAATTTTGCCCCCCTAGCCCCCCAAATTTGGGGGAAGAGTCAATTTGCTTCTAAAAGTCCCCCAATTTTGGGGGATTTAGGGGGCTTGGATGTAGCAAATGATACTTCTCAGACAACCTCTGAGACCTGTTCTCGTCTCCAGAGTTTGTCCCTAGATTTTTTTTATGCTTTTTGTCTAAGCTTAGGATAATTTGGTAATAACTCGGAATGACAATAATCATATTGCTTTTGAACCAGTGTAAAGACATCACTTTGCTCTAAAACATTGCGTATAATTGCGGTATCAAAGATATCAAATGATACGTATTGGGATGTATTGATGATCTTGGCTAGTGTGTGATCCATCTGACCTATATTGAAACTAAGCTCCTAAAAACCCACCTAATCCAGTGTTGGGTTTGCCTTGCCATATCTATGTGTTCCTAACTACTCTGATTTTGCTATTCAAGGGAAAAGTAAGGATAGATAAGCAGTTAATGGGACTAGCATTGACAAGAGTAATTAGAAAACGGGCAATAAAAGCATTGCCCTGGCTAAGTGAGAAATCTCAGACTATCTAATGACAGAATTCCCATTAGTGGAGAAAAAGTAACACTATTACTCTCAACCATAAAAATTATCGATCATGAAAGCAGTGTCTTTGTGGAAACTCCAAAACTCTCTCCCGATCTTGGAAGGTTGGTGAATTACCTCTGTGGTGTCTATACAATTGGGATACAACTATACACCACATAAGACCCCCAGCTTGGCCGCAGGCTGACTGGGGGAATGCTGCCAAGGTATTCACAGCATTTTGCCTATGTCAATAGTGATCAGTGAACCGACACTCTCAAATGCCGAAATATACCTGAAACATACCAAGTGTTTTGTAAACGTCAAGCGTAGCTAATGGGCAAGTGATACTAAGTTGGAATCAAAGATAGTATCTTCCTCAAAAGGTGATGGGGTGATGGGGTGATGGGGTGATGGGGTGATGGGATGAAAGTGCTAACTATAAATGCAACTTAGTATCACTTGGTATGAATCACGATCATGGTGGTCTTGCACCATGACTGAGACAAAATTAATTTTAATTTTATTAAAATTAATTTTATCAGTTATTCTGAGTTTACTGACTAGAACTCGCTAACAGCTGCAGATCAGGTGCATCCTGATTTTGCTAGTTCATTCCCTGAGGTAATGGTGAAAGAAGGCTGACAGGCTCGCCTAAACTGTGTTTTTGTCCATTTAGCATGTACCCCTTCTTCTCTACTCTCAAAGGTTGTGCATAAAATTTAGCTAGAGCAAGTTGAAAGAAAAAGGCTGGATTACCGAGTAAGTAGCGAGCTGCCAGACGTTTGGGTTCACGGGATAAACGATAAAGCCACTCTCCACCAAGATTGGAAATAAATTCTGGACAGTCAGGAACCAAACCTGCCAATCGGTCGATCACTGCACCACAAGGCATGAACACATTGACATTAAGACGACTACGATGCTGCCAAATCCATTTTTCTTGAATTGGCATACCCATGCCTACCAATAAAATATTAGGTTTTGTGTGGTTAATTTTATTAATTATCTCTTGATTTTGGCTGGGGTCTTCTTTATCACAATATCCGTGGTGACCATTGACAATAATATTGGGGTATTGTTGTCTAAGGTTAGTAAGGGCTGTTTCTAGATGCTTAGGCTTTGACCCCAGCAGAAAAATTAACAAGCTATTTTGGTTAACATTCTCCAGCAATTTTGGCAGTAATAGTGTGTAATAAGCGCGGTATTTTAGTGATAAATTGTACCCCATAAACTTAAGGGCTTTTAAGATACCCATACCGTCACAATGGGCGATTTATGCACTTTGGATAAATTCATAAAACCAGGGTAGCTGCATCGAAAGATTAAAACTATGTACGTTATAGTTAGCTACGGTTATTTTTCTGTCTTCAACGCAAGCGGCATGAATGGCATCTACAATCCTAGGGACGGTTACACAAGATATTCTACGCTCTAGCAAATGTACATTAATAGCAGGTAAATAATCTAATTCATTCAGTTGATTTTTTCTGGCCATTGCCGTAATAGTTAGAGTAGTGATTATTTACAGTATTGCTACCGGCTGTCCGCGATCGCGTTTTCATGATGTCCAAATTATGAATAAGTTATGTGTGTCGATCACAAGTAGGACTTACCCAGGTTATCGAGAAATTAAGGTTTTAGCCAATAGGGAACTTCGGCTCTGGAAAGAACCGGCAATAGGGAATTACAGCAGTTTTACAGATCTGATTTTACAGATCTGAGTGGGTCAGTCTTGAGGAGGTAAAAGGCTTGTATGGTGGCATGGTATGCCCCTATTACCCCCCTAAAAAAGCTGGGTAAACAAGAGGCTTACATCCATAGTCTTTACAAATGACAAATGACTAACTTATCTTTTCCAAATTACCAACATTACACCGCAGATAATCACACCCAAGCCCACGGCACGACTAAGGGGGATGGTTTCCTTAAAGAAAAAATAGCCCATCAGTACGGAGAAGACGTAAGTCAAGGATACTGAAGGACCAGCAACGCTGAGATTTACCCGCGTCAGCAACAAAATGTATGCCAGTGCCCCTAAACCATAACAACTTAGCCCTGCTATAATTTCTGGGGTCTTGGGTATACTGAATATCTGATCTAGCCAATTGCTAGCGTTAACTTTATCCAGCTTTTCGGCTCCAGTTTTGAGCAAGAACTGTCCAGTAGCACTGGTTAGGACTGACATTAAGAAAAGACTAAATTCTGCTAGAGTCACGAATATCTCAGAATTATAAGTGGTCGATGCTTCTTAATCCGATTGCTATTTTGATGTTATAGGCTTCAACCTTATGGAGCGATTAGTTATTGTGATTGCTCCTAAAATAGTGTTAGGAGATTGATTTTAAGTATTTATGGCTACTTCCAGCACTGCTACCTACACCGAAGAACAGATTTCAGCTTGGCTGCGGGGTTTATTTGCCGTTGCCTGGGCTGATGGTCACTTTGACCCAGAAGAACAAGAGGTTATGGCTCAAATCACCCAAGAGACATTGGCTCCTGGCACTGATTTGCAGTCTTTTGATCAACCCATTACTCCTGAAGAACTGGCAGCAGCTTTAGGTAAGGATAACACAACGGCAGAGAATTTTCTACGAACTGCCGTAATGGTAGCCTTGGCAGATGGGGTGTACTCTGCGACTGAAGCTGATGTTCTACACCAGTTCTGTGAAGCGCTAGGTCATAAGGTTGAGGCTCTTGAATCACTGCAGGTAACTCTTTATGACGGTAAGGCAACTGAGCAAAGCGATTCTGCTGATGCCTTAGCTCAAGAACCAGGAAGTTCTGACCATCCCCATTCGGATATTCTACAGCCAATGCGGGATTGGTTAGATGGTATGGATGTTAATGACCCACGGGTCGCTCGATTTATGTGTAAACTGATTCCTTCTCAGTGTCCGTTTGAACGGGACGTGAAGCTATTTAATCACAAAATCGTCCACATCCCACCGATGTGTAAGCTTAATCCTCTCTATGATCAGTTAGTCGGCTTGCGCTTCCGGGCTTTATCTTATTTAGCCGATGATTGTGGTGAAGATGTTTCAGCATATTTATAAGTGGTGATTGGTGATTGGTGATTAGTCATTAGTCATTAGTCATTGGTCATTAGTAGTTAGATTAATTAAGGGTAATCGGTTCAACTGACTGATGTCAAGAAAACACTAAGGACTAAGACCTAAGCACTAAGGACTAAAAACTAATTATGCAATTTATCGACCAAGCAGAAATTGAAGTTGTCGCTGGTAACGGGGGCGATGGAATTGTGGCGTTTCGGCGGGAAAAGTATGTTCCTGCTGGAGGACCGGCGGGGGGTAATGGTGGTCGGGGGGGTAGCGTGATTTTCAATGCTATCGAGCACCTGCAAACATTGCTAGATTTCAAATACGCCCATTGCTTTCGAGCTGAGAATGGGGGTCGGGGAGGCCCTAATAATCGGACGGGAAAAAATGGTAGCGATCGCATTATTGAAGTTCCCTGTGGCACGGTTGTCTACAATGCTGACACAGGAGAACTGCTGGGGGATTTGGTGAAACCTCGGCAAATGCTGTGTGTTGCCAAAGGTGGTAAAGGAGGTTTGGGAAATCGGCATTTCCTGAGTAATCACAATCGCGCACCAGAGCATGCTTTACCTGGACTACCAGGAGAGCAACTCAGGTTACGCTTGGAGTTGAAGTTACTGGCGGAGGTGGGCATTATTGGTCTACCTAATGCTGGTAAGTCTACTCTGATTTCAGCACTCTCAGCGGCACGACCCAAGATAGCCAATTACCCCTTTACCACTTTGATTCCGAATTTAGGTGTGGTTCGTAAACCAACTGGGGATGGTACTGTATTTGCTGACATTCCTGGGTTGATTGCTGGAGCTCATCAAGGTATTGGTCTGGGTCACGACTTCCTACGTCATATCGAACGCACTCGGTTGTTACTGCATTTGATTGATATTACTGCTGCTGACCCGATTGCTGATTATCAAACCATTCAACAGGAGTTACAAGCCTATGGCAGAGAATTGCCAGAACGTCCCCAAATTCTTGCCCTTAATAAGGTAGATGCGGTTGATCAAGACATGATCGATGAGGTGTCTACTTACCTAAATCAGCTTACTCAGGTACCAGTTTTTTCAATTTCAGCTGTTGCTAAAATCGGCTTGGATGCTTTGTTATCGAAAATCTGGCAATCTCTAGATCAGTTGTCAGTAGCAGATTGCTCAAAGGCAGCAGTCAACCTTCAACAGTCAACTTTCAAGGTTTAACCGGTAATTAATAAATAACTAATTATAAATTGCTAATTATTCAAGTAGTCATAGGCTTGTCGAGAAATGGTGCGAATCAGTTTTTCGGCACTGGCATCATTAAAGGGGCGTTTGACCATTACGCTGATAATGTAACGCTTGCCGTTGGGCATTTTTACTAAACCTACATCGGCCAGAAGTCGGCCAAGGGTGCCAGTTTTATGGGCAATGGTGGCACCATTACCTAGTCCTTGGGGTAATAGTGTGTTGGTCTTAGTTTGGATCATGATATCGATCAGGTCAGTACGAGATTGGGGAGAAATCCACTTACCTTGCTCAAGGTGAAAAATCAAACTAGCCAGTTCTCTTGGGCTAGTGGTGTTTGTTCCTGGCAAATCTGGTAGGGGGTTGCGCAGTACAGTTTTTTTCAAACCCCAAGAGCGGAATCGTTGATTGAGAACTTCGATGCCACCAAGACGTTCAATCAGCATATTCGTAGCAGTGTTATCACTAATGGTGATCATTTTGGTGGCTACTTCCAGAGCTTTGTACTGTTTGCCTGGTTTTTGATATTGCATGTTTCCAGAACCACCAGCAATCATCTCTGGTTTCATGGTTATATATTCATCTAAGAAAACTTTGCCTGCATCTACATCCTGAAAGAAAGCAATTAGAATTGGTAACTTAATGGTGCTAGCAGCAGGAAAAATGAGACGGCTATTTGATTCTAGGAAAGCACCGGTATCGAGATCATGGATGAAGATTCCGGGTTGCAATTGGGGGTGTTGCTTTACTAGAGTTTGAATTTGTTTTTGTAAGGGAGATTTGTTGAGCAGCAGGGGTGTCAATTGAGAACTAATTGTCTGACTCAAAGTCTGCTGGACTTCAATTGGAGCATTGTCTGTGGTTTTGGTAGATGGTTGGCTAGCAGTACCCAAGCTCGATAATACGGTACCTGCGATCGCTCCGAGACCAATTCCTACAATCAGCAAACGGATAATCAAAATCCATAGCCTGGTAGAGGAGTTTTCGGAACGGCGCTCTCGGCGAGTTCTCCGAATTTGTACAGATTGGTGATTGGGGGTTGGGAGGGGTAGTCTAGCTTTTAGTTGGCTTGTTTTGGAGGATTTAGGGGATAAATCAGCAACTAATTCTGGCTGAGGACGTTGCCGAATTGGATTACGAGAATTGGTTATGGTGGGCAAGGATGAGGACGCTCGTGTAGCAAAGGGATTGAGTCTTCTACGAAGGTTTGGTAACTGGGGTGTTCGGTATGCTACCCTCAGCTGGGATTGACTGGAGGGAATTGTAGAAGAGTTTGGTGAACGGGATAGACGAGCACGGGTACGCGGGGTAGGTGGCGGAGTTGACCGAGATTTATGTGATTTTGCGGATGAGCTTTGGCGGCGCGCTTTCTGTTTTGGTTGGGATTTGGAGGGTTTAATCTCCTTAGTTTGTGGCTGTTTACTAAGGTGGCGACGCGGGCGGCGGCGGGAGGAGGTTGGTTTCTGTTGTTTTTCCACTGCTGAATCTTAGGCTGAAGTTTACCAGATACATAAAACCCGAAAAAATCGGCTAGTTCTCGGAATTTTCTGAGTATGGTCTAATGATAAGGGAGAGAACTTTAATGGATATAGCAGTATCAAACTTCGCTTTCAGTTTTTCGTGAGTGTTCCGATTACAGAGTTTTGATCTAGTACCAACAGTTGAAGCGCCCATCTATCAAACCTCCAATAGAACCTATGCAAGCCTATTTTAGGACTGGTTTGGTTTTGATGGATCATCTACCCCAGACTTTGGTAAAAATTGTAGCGCCCATTCTACCTGGCGGAGCATTCCTCTGAGCATGTTGATCTCTTCTGTGGTAGGGGTTGCTCGGTTTAATAGACGTCGCAGCTTTTCCATCCGTGCTGCTTTGGTATGGGGATAAAGATAACCAATGTTCAATAATAAGGCTTCTAGATGCTTAGAGTAGCGTTCTATCTGGTCCAAAAGAGCAGAATCTTGGTAGGGGGGAGCGGGGGATAAGGGTTGACTTGGGACTGGTGATGGCTGGTGTGTACTTTGATAAAGTTGATATTGATAAAGTTCATAACAGCACACTGTTACCGCTTGGGCTAGGTTTAAGACTGGATAGGTGGAACTAGTGGGAATCCGGACAAACCGCTGAGCATGATTGAGTTCATCATTGCTCAATCCCCTAGATTCAGGGCCAAAAATCAGGGCAGAGGTTACGCCAGCTGACAATAACCAGGGTAAGGCGGTTCTGGGATGTTCGAGAGTAGTGGGAATGGCGCGGCTACGAGCAGTGGTTGCGATCGCTCTTTGACACCCGACTAAGGCATCTGGTATGGTTGCTACGACTTGGGCTTTTTCTAAGATATCTACCCCATGCACTGCCATCTGCTGTGCTTCTTGGCTGAGATGGTCACACTGAGGATTCACTAGCACCAGCTGCGATAACCCCATATTTTTCATCACTCGCGCTACAGAACCCACATTCAATGGACCAGCGGGTTCTACTAAAACAATCCTGACTCCCATAAACATTTTCAAGGTTTAAGAAGGTTGTTCTTGCCCAGGCCTCCCTTGTCGGGTAGGTTGAAAGTCACCCTTCCAGCACAAAACAGTTGCACCATTTGTGCAAGTTCAGGACTTACCCAAAACTGGGCAACAAACACGCTGATGGTATAGGGTGCGTTATTAAGGCACCCTACAGGTAGAGTCGCTGCTTCAGTCCTGGTTCCTCTTGTCCCTGCTGATGGGGAAGCGACTGCATCAAGACATGGTGCTATCTTTGAGGGCAACTTTGGTATTCACCACTTGATATTAACCTGAGTTGGACTCAAGTCTGGACTAAAAATTCCTCTGGATCAGTATCCCAATTTACCCAGCGAATTGCCTCACGGGCTGATTCTACATCAGGCGGCACTCGCATAATGTGAACAAAGTTGGTGCTAGGACAAGTCATCTTGAGTAGAAAAATTGGCTCTATATCGATATCGTTATTAATTTTTAATAGGGTGTATTCTTGCCAGGAATCCAATCGCTGTGCTTCTAGGTCTTGGCAAATTCGGGCGTAACCAATTCCTTCAATGAGGACTCGCCTAAGTTCAGCGTTGGGTTCTTCTAAAAGCCATTCAGCTTGCCACTGGTTGGGGTTGACTGTCCCGTATTTTTCTGGTATAATCACGCCGTGATAGGAGTATAAGCTGAAACCATCAGCAAATTCCATGGCTGGCTGTCCTTCTCTATGAAGGCGGTGTTGAGTGTCAAATGAGAGCTTGGTTGGGCGATCGCAAACGAAGCAGATGTTTTCAAATGGGAACATCCAACTACAGTGTTTGACTAGGGATTGGAATATTTCCCATGTGGTTTGATGGTGAGGGCAATTTAAGACGGAAATATAAAAGTCAAACCGACTACTGTAAATACTCCAGTATAAGGGTGACATGAATAGTCTCAATTCAGTCCCAAGTTGTTCAAGTACTTGCAAGCCAATTCGAATTCGCTGTTGACTAACTGTTGAGGTATCTAGTTCATATAACAATTGGTTTTGCAATTGCCTGTGTAGTTGGGTTCCCATGGAAGTGTCCAAGGGTTGCCACAGTTTCTCTTCAAGTTGACGGCTAATCCGTTTAATGTTAAGCTTTCGCCCGAGTTGGTAGAGTAGCTCTTGTTGGAGTTCTTTGCCGAGTTGGGTGTTGAGATGTTGCCGTAGTTGACTAATCAATTGACTCTCCACTCTTGGCTGGAGTTGACTCTTTAGTTGGCTGTCAATGTGTTGCTGGAGTTGATTGAGGAGAATTTTAAAAAAACCGTAAGGGCTATCACAAAAAACAATATCTGGTACTGGTTTGCCAATGGCTGTATAGGCAGCGTTTATGGCTAATGTTGCTTCGTGACGATCAACGGCTCCAGTCAATAAAGATAAATTGTACCATTTTTCTTGATAATTTGAAATTAAAGTCTCTTGCTCTGGGGTAAGATGTTTGATGTTGGGTTGCCACATATCGCCATACCTGTGTTTGATATTCCGATTAAATCCCGATTTGAGAATAGTGCTGAGTGCTGAGTGCTGAGTGCTGAGTGCTGAGTTTAGTAAGTGGGGGAGTGTTTTCATCCAACGCTAGTTAGCTACGAGTTATGGGATCTAATTAGTTATTCAGGTTAAGCTGGCTGTTTTTACACTAAAGTATGTTTTTTTGTAACAATTATTCACAAATTAGGTCAGCTGTCAGCTGTCAGGTATCAGCTATCAGCTATCAGCTTGTTTTTGACTACTTAGGATTGAGGATTAAATAATCTGGATATTCGGTACCTTTTATGCTAAAATGACAGATTACATTAAATAAACCTACTACGTTATATAGCTTTGATATTTTGATAATTTATTTTTTATGCTAAATTAGCATACTAATTACGGAAGAACCCCCCTCTAGATCAATCATCACTGTATTCTAAAACGCTATATTTTTTGCAAGGAGTTATAAGATAGCTACGATAAGAAATTACTCGTCGCTAATCACAATTACCAAAGCATGAACTGGTTTCCCCTATCCCGCAAACACTGTTCAACTACCAAATTCCTAGCTTTATTCCTCTGTAGCTGCTTCCTAATTATTAGTTGTGGTGGTTCTCCTAGCAATCAACAGACAGGTTCCTCAAGCAGCAGTAACAGTAATAGACTCACTATTGGTACTACCCTAAAACCCAGAACTCTCGATCCAGCCGATGCCTACGAACTAGCAGCTAGTAACATCCATTACAGCTTAGGCGATCGCCTTTATACCTACAAGCTGGGTACCTCAGAATTAGTGCCACAACTGGCAACTGCTATGCCTAGCATCAGCAAGGATGGCTTAACTTACACCATTCCCCTACGCCAAGGTGTAGTGTTTCATGATAACACCCCATTTAACGCTGAAGCCATGGCATTTTCCCTGCGTCGGTTTATCGAAAATGGTGGCAAGCCCTCTTCTCTACTCGAAGGTTTGGTAGATTCGATTGAACCATCTGGAGAGTACGAACTCACCATTAAACTCAAAAATCCCTTCGCTGCTTTTCCAGCACTGTTAGCTTTTTCTGGAACCTGTGCTGTTTCCCCCAATGCCTATGAAATTGGTAGTGGTAAATTTGAACCGACCAAATTTGTAGGCACTGGTCCTTATAAACTAGTTAAGTTTAGTCCTAACGGTATTCGCCTAGATGTGTTTGAAGACTATTGGGGTAAAAAACCAGCCAATAAGGGATTAAATGTTCAAATCCTGACCAATTCCGCTAATTTATTCAATTCCATCAAAACCGGTGCTGTAGACATTGGTTATCAAAGTTTAGATCCCGATCAAATCCTTAGTTTGCAAAAAGGAGCACCGTCTGGCGGTTGGCAAGTCATAGAATCTCCTAGCAATAATATTAATTACATGGTGCTCAATACCCAGATGGCACCGTTGGATAAACCAGAAGTCAGACAAGCGATCGCTGCGATTGTTAATCGTAAACTGATCAACGAACGGGTGCTAAGAAACCAAGCTGCACCAGCCTTTAGTATCATTCCAACTAGCTTTGATGTTTCCAAGCCAACCTTTAAAGACGCCTACGGTGACGGTAATATTGCCAAAGCTAAAGAGCTGCTAGCCAAAGCGGGATTTACTAACAACAATCCGTTGACATTAGAAATTTGGTATTCCTCAGGTTCAGCAACCCGACAACAACTTGCGAGTCTTCTCAAAGAATATGCTGCCCAGGAACTTGGGGGGATTGTCGAAATCCAGCCCCAAACTGTGGAGTCAGCAAATTTCTTTGGCAATCTAGGTAAGGGAGTTTATCAGAGTGCTTTAGTCGATTGGTATCCTGACTTTTCTGACCCTGATAACTTTATTCAGCCTTTAGTTAGTTGTACTAAAGGTTCCCTTGGGAAAGGGTGTGAAGCTGGAGCCAGTCGCTCTCAGGGATCCTTTTACTATAGCGATCGCATGAATAAACTGATTCAGCAACAGCGTCGGGAATCAGATCCAGCCGCTCGAAAGCAGATTTTTGCGGAGATTCAACAACTGCTGGCAAAGGATGTACCCTTAATACCCTTATGGCAACCAAAGGAATATGCTTTTGCCCAGCCAGGGTTAAAGAATGTCCAGTTAGACCCAATTCAACAATTGCCACTGTGGGAGATTGATAAGGGAAATTAGGTTAACGGGCTGCCCCCGTGCTTTAAGCCGGGGGAAAGTTCAACCCCCCAAAGTTCTACTTCTGTTGGATTGACAAAATCCTCATTAACTGGTAGGTTTTGGTTAAAAGCAATATTAATAGGAATAAAGCCAAGTACAAAAGAACTGAAAAACATCACAGCAACCACATCAAGCTCACTGAAATAATTTTGGTTTGACCCTTGAGAACGACTCATATTGACCTACCTCGTTTTTTTAGCCTTTCTTCTCAGTTTCAACGGGTAATGTAGGGGATCAGGTGTGTTTTAGAGGAAATTTTTATGTAGAATTTTATGTATAGTTTGATAGTTAAAGTTTTTTTTTATAGTTCAAGTTTATAGTTAAAGCTTGAGCACTATTTTGTGGTCTTAATTTTTCAGCAACAAATAGTACAACTCTCCTGTATCATTAATCAGCCCTGCCCGATTACCTGCCAATTTACCAGTACCCATAAATATATCCACTCGACCCGGCCCTTTAATCGCACTACCAGTATCCTGATCCAACACATAGCGACTGACCAGCCTAGATTCCAACTGACCCACAGCATTGGGATAAGGAATACTAGTTTGGATAAGGGCCAAGGCTCCTGGAGGCATGATAGATTTATCCGTAGCAATCGAGCGCTCAGCCATTACTGGCAAACCAAGACTACCGGTAGCAGGTGCCCCCCTGGTTTCCCGAAAGAACACAAAACTTTTATTGCGGGGTAAATATTGACTCAGTTCCGTCGGTGAAGTGCGGAAATAATCGATCACCGCAGGCAGGGTAAGTCCTTCTAGCTCCATCTTGCCATCGTTAACCAGTTGTCCCCCGATACTAGTGTAGGGATGACTCGTCTTACCGGCATAGCCCACGCTCATCAAGGTGCCATCCGGCATTCTAACTCGCGCTGAACCCTGAACGTGAATCAAAAACGCCTCTAAGCGATCGCGTAACCAAACTAGTTCTTTCCCTCGTAGTGGGCTATTTTTCCCTAAACCATCCCATCCTTCCAATGCCGCACGGGTTGGGTGAGGTTTTTGCCAACGTTGGAAATCAGAAGGTAGTCGGTAAAGGGGATAGCGATATTCAGCACTAGGTGTGCGACTCCCAGCATACACTGGCTCAAAATAACCCGTGAACCCAACAGTTCCCTGATTGTCCTTCCCCACACTCTTGTAAAAGAGAAATTCTTGTTGGATGGCCGCTTGCAACGCTTTAGGAGTAGGGGACTTGATCAGCAGTTGGCGGAAACGGACTAGAGAACGGCGGACGCGATCGCGAGTTACTCCTGGTACGGAATAGTTTTGGTAAGCCTTAGCAGCACTAGGGGTTTTCAGATAACGCAAGCTATTGTCTATGGCTTTCAACATGGCTCGCCAGTCCCCTGACTGACCACCAGGACGCTTCCAAAGCTGTTCATCTAAACCCAATGGATCCTGATTGAACTGAACAGTCTCTGGTTGAACCGCTTCCAGCGGAACACTAGCAACTGCAGCACCACTAATCGCTAGGAGGGCTATTCCTATAGTCAGGGAAATCCGAGTTAGAGTTTTTCTCATACTTGCCAAGAATTCAATCACCAGCTATTGCCCAGTCAAAGCAGTCAAGCTGTATTAAAAACGTTCGACGCTACCAGAGAAAATAGGTTCCACCCGCATAGCAGTGATACGAGCAGGACGTACAACCATGTACTCCCCTTGAACATTTTTAATGGGTACGCTAATGAAGTCTTCAGAGTTAGATTTTGGGATAAGTTCGCCGCTATACCACTTTTGAAACTCTTTAATTGTGGCAAACCGTACTTCTTCCCGGTGACCACTTGACAAAAGAATGTGAACAGCGTACTCGTCTGGGGTTCTTGGCATAGAAAATTCTCCTTAATCCATCCCAACTATTATCAGCGACCTTGAAGGGGAAGGCAAAAAGTCAAAGGACAAAGGTCAAAGAGATTCCCAATACACCAAATCCCCTTACACGTCCTTTGTCCTTTATCCACCAGTCTTGCTTGACATTCACAGACTACTTAGGTTGATAAATTAAACCGTTTCAACAAATTTTCCATCACCGTTGGCAACATTTGGCGCAGTTCCTGTGGATTTTGCCAGATCAGCTGCTGGTAGCTAGGCAGATCAAAAGGGAACTGTCCTGGTAAATCTGGTCGTTCCATCTTCATCAGCAAAATCTGTTCCGTCGGCTTAGCCGTTAAAGCATAGCCGATTTCGACACAAACATAGGGACTAGGGATCAGTAACGGTTTGTTTTCCGTTGCTAGACCAGCCACCGGGGTGCCATCAGCAATGAACACTAGACTTTTGCGGATTTTGCGCATCTGGGTACTCCCCAGGCGCATTGGTTCACCAATTGGGCGTCGGGATTCTTCTAGGGTTAAGGGTAAACGCGATCGCTGATTAAAGGTATCTAGGGTATCTGACAGGGTGCTACGCAAAGCCTCACTAGAGGCACTGTATTCAGTCTGGTAACTCACAAAGATTATTGGCGACAGTTGTGCCATTACCTCTCGCTTCGTGAAGTAAATCTCGTGAGAAATCAAGTCAATATTGGAAATGGCATAGCCCCCACTACCTTCTATGTAAAACTCGACTGTTTCCCCTGCTAGGTAACGCTTAAACCATTCAGAGTTTTTCACATCCTGGCTATCATCCAAAAAATCTGCTCTTAAGCCTGACTTAAGCAAACTATTTTTGCTTAAACGCAGGTCATGGTGGCGTTTCTCCAATTCTTTGATGGGTTCGTATTTCTGGAGATACCAGGCTTTTAGGGCAATAATGGCCATGATGTTTTCTAATAGGCACGGTTTCCCGACGCCCGCAGCTAAAATTCTCGTTTCGGAATTTTAGCAGTAACAGGTGATATCTTCACCACATTCATCGGCCAGATAAGACAGTGCTCGGAAGCGCAGGGCTACCACTTCATCATAGACAGGATTGAGTTTACACAATGGTGGAATCCGAAGTAGAGTGCGATTGAACAGTTTAATCTGCCGTTCAAAAGGACACTGGGCTGGAATTAGTCGGCAGAGACGGTGGGCGAATTTGGGGTTATCAACCTCAATTTGGTTCAGCCACTCCCGTAATGGCTCCAGCAGATCAAAAGTCTTCCTGGTCTTGCCGGGTAAGGCAGGAATTGTAACCTTGGAGGAATCTGTTCCTGGGTTAATCCAAACCCGACTTGTAATGATTAGCTTACTTATTGTATAATCAGATACACTCATGTCTTTTACCTGTGATACTACTAGTAGGCGGTAATCCAGTCGCCTGTAATATAACTACACAAGATATCTTTCTCATACCGGATTGACAGAGGATCATTTTTATGTATATCTTGCCAGAGCAAGATAACACCCCCCCTCTGCCTGAGGAGAGCCGATCTTGATGGTTATTACAGGCATACCGCCTTTTTTTTGTCCTTACCCTATCACTATTGGAATAGGGTCTTTTCGCCGCTGGATATCAGCAGCTGATCTTAAAATCGAATTAAATATATATAGTCAATCGACACAAACATGACTAGGTTAGGAAAAATCCTATAGATAGCAGTTAGTGTAAACCAGGTAAGCTAATACCCATTTACGCTACTCAATTGGAGCCATTGGTGCGCGATAGTTCCGAGGGACATAAACTGAGCTTTTGGTTTAGTACTCCAGCGTCAGCTCCTTCGCTACAGGGGCATCAGAGCTGATAGCTGGCAAGGGTAGCTTTGAAAGCAGCAAGCTTAAAGCATAGTTGACTGTTAAGGGTTAAGCATCAACTGCCAACAAGCTGTGATCAATTCCAATAGATCAGTTGAGTGTGTACTAGCTTATCTGTGAGACTAGCTTATCTGTGTAATTAACTGCATCTACTGATATGCTGCCAAGATCCGTAATGACCAAGCTTGGTAAGTCTTACGGATCTTTGGCAATTTGGCAATAGGGATTGAGTAATCACACTGATTAGAATAACTCATCATTGCTATTAAAATAACTCATCAGTGGCTCTAATGTCATAAAAAAAAAGACTGACTTCAACATTTAGTGGTTTCCTGAGTGTTGAAGTCAGTCTTTTTGGGAATTAAGTACGAAAAGAAGGCAAAAAGGACGCCAAGGGCGAACCTTCACCCTTCTGCTTATGATGCCACCTTGGCAGTAGAGCGCCGACGTCGCGTACCTGTGACCTTAACTGGTGGTTCCTCTGGGGTTTGCAGCAAGAACACCACCAGCGGACGACTCCTGAGTTCCCGGCGAGCTAAACGCTGGAGGTCAGCTTGAATTTGCTTTTGCAAGCCTTCCCAATCAATTTCCGTCGGTTTGCCTGTCAAGGATTTATCAAAATCTGACCAGCGATCACTTAATGTCCGTTCAATTCTTTTGATCACCAACTGTTGCAGGAGGGATGTTTCTAACGGTGAGACCACACCCCGAAGATGAATTTCTGGCTTGGCAAGGAGTTTGCCATCCCAACTGAGTGCGGCAGCTACAGTCACTACTCCATCTCCAGCCAACTGCTGACGTTCTTTCAAAACATTGTCATGAACAATACCAGTGCGGTCTACCAGTTCAATACCTGAGGGGACGTTACCTGTAATACTAATGCTTTCCTCAGATAACTCCACCACATCCCCATTATCGGTAATCACAGTATTTTCCACAGGGATACCCATAGTATGAGCCATCTTGGCATGTTGAACTAGCATTCGATGTTCACCATGCACCGGCATAAAGAATTTTGGTCGTGTTAGAGCCAACATCAGTTTATGGTCTTCCTGAGCCCCGTGACCAGAAACATGAATGCCATGCTTACGACCATATACAACATTGGCTCCCAGCTTCATTAACCGATCAATGGTATTCACCACCGCAATTGTATTACCAGGAATAGGGTTGGCAGAGAAGACCACTGTGTCCCCTGCTTGGATTTGAATTTCCCGGTGTTCCCCTTTAGAAATGCGAGTCATTGCGGCTAGCGGTTCACCTTGAGAACCCGTTGTCAGAATCAGAATTTTTTCTGGTGCTATATTTTTAACAGCTTTTAAGGGCTCAAACAAGTTATCTGGGCATTTAATGTAACCCAGGCTACGAGCGTGGGCAATCACATTCAGCATGGAACGACCCACAATTGCCACCTTCCGGTTTTGTTTTTGGGCGATATCCAGGACTATACTTATCCGGTGAACTGAGGAGGCAAAGGTAGTCACTAGGACTCGTCCTGGTGCTTGGGCAATGGCTCGTTCTAGATTCGGATAAACCGAACGTTCAGATGGAGTATGTCCAGGAACTTCGGCGTTAGTCGAGTCACTCATCAAGCACAATACCCCTTTTTCCCCATGTTCCGCTAGTCTTTGGAAATCGAAGAATTCTCCATCCACAGGGGTATGGTCAACTTTGAAATCACCTGTATGGATAATCACACCTACTGGCGTACGAATGGCAATGGTAAAGCTATCAGCAATCGAGTGAGTGTTGCGAATAAATTCTACAAGGAATGAAGAACCGATACGTACCGTTTCACGGGGCATTACACGTTTCAATTCTGTGTGGTCAGCTACACCAGCTTCTTCTAGCTTGCCTTGAAGTAATGCCATGGCTAAGCGGGGTCCATAAATCACGGGAATATCAAATTGCTTTAAATGATAGGGAATGCCACCAATATGGTCTTCATGACCGTGAGTGACAATCATGCCCTTGATTTTGTGCTGATTTTCCCGTAAATAGGTCATATCGGGGAGGACGATATTAATTCCATGCATCTCATCATTAGGGAAGCCAATCCCAGCATCTAAGAGCAGGATTTCGTCATTGAATTCAAAAACACAAGTGTTCTTGCCAATTTCATGGAGTCCGCCTAGGGGAATAATTTTTAAAGCTGGTTTAGATGTTTGCTTAGTCATTTTAATCCTCGGTTTTTTCAGGCTAGTAAAAATTTAAACAAATGATACCAATTACCTTTTTAATATAGATATCAATCACACATATAAAGCCATGAATGATGGTGAGCTTTTTATGATAAAATCATTAGTAGCAAATAAACGTGAAAATAATAGGAAATAAAATAATATAAATTAAAATAATAGAAAAAAATTAGGGATAAAGGAAGCCCAACTTAAATCAACTATTAATAGCTCGCTAATCTACCTCAAAATCCCTAATATAGTCTTCCCTAAGCAGTCATTCATTTTTTCTACCTTACAAAGCGAAGATAGATCTGATGAAATAGATCTGATGAAAGGTAATTGGTACAAAAAAATGAGTACTGATTTAAATTAAATCCAGCTCAATTAGAACCTCCTTTAAACGGGATTTTAATTCAGAGGGTAGCTCGCAAAGCGGTGAGCGAAAACTACCCACCTGCCAACCTTGAAGTTCTAGTGCTGTTTTGATCGGGATAGGATTGGTAGTACAAAAGAGTACTTTAAATAAGGGAAAAAGCTTGAGGTGAATAAGAGTCGCCTCGGTAGTTTTCCCATCCTCAAAAGCTTGAATCATCTGTTGGATTTGGGAACCAACCAGATGACTGGCTACGCTAACTACACCTGATCCTCCTAGTGCCAGGGTGGCTAGGGTAAAGGAGTCATCGCCAGAATAGATGGCAAAATCCGGTGGGGTTAAACGCCTAATTTGACTAGTCTGTTCGAAGTCGCTACTAGCCTCTTTGACAGCTACGATATTAGGAATTTGGGCTAAACGAGCAATCGTCTCCGGTTGGAGATTTTGTCCTGTGCGACCCGGTACATTGTAGAGCATCAGGGGAAAGTCAGGACTCGATTTTGCGATCGCTTGGAAATGTTGGTATAGTCCTGACTGTGGCGGCTTATTGTAATACGGTACAACTTGTAATGATCCATCTAACCCTAGTTTAGCAGCTTTTTCAGTAGCAGCGATCGCTTCTTCTGTAGAATTTGAACCCGTTCCAGCAATTACCTTGGCTTTACCTGCAACTGCTTTTTGGACTACTTGGAATAGCTGGTACTCTTCATCCCAGGTAAGGGTAGGAGACTCCCCAGTGGTGCCGCATACCACCAAAGTATCTGTCCCATTCTCAACCAAATGAGCTGCTAAGTGCTCTGCCACAGCATAATTGACGCTGCTATCTTCCCTTAACGGCGTAATCATCGCCGTTAGCACACGTCCAAAATTGACCACCCTTTTCTAACTCCTCATTAATTATTGGTCATTGCTCATTAGCCATTATTCATTAGTCATTGCTCTTTGGTAAAGCTTGCTGTTCCAGAATACTTTTTGCGCTTCTAAAAAGGACTAAGGACTTGGTACTAAGGTCTTTAGCCAATTTTTGGCTACCAATAACTCAGCAATTTGCACTGCATTCAAGGCAGCACCCTTACGAATCTGGTCTCCACTCAACCAAATTTCTAGACCACAAGGGTGAGAAAGGTCTTGTCGAATCCTACCCACTAGTACTTCGTCATTACCGGACGCATCAATAGGCATAGGGAAGTAGTTCGCCTGCCAATCTTCCACTAGTTTTACTCCAGGGGCAGTGGCTAATACTTCTCTTGCCTGAGCTACTGGCATAGGTTGGTCGAATTCTAGGCTAACTGCTTCTGAGTGAGCACGCAGTACGGGAACCCGTACACAGGTAGCACTAATTTTTAACTGTGGAGCATTAAATATTTTGCGGGTTTCATGGACCATCTTCATTTCTTCCTGGCAGTACCCCTGCTCATTTAAGGGGGAGTTGTGGGGGAACAAGTTAAATGCCAGAGGATAAGGAAAGCTTTCTGTTGGTGGCGTTTCTCCTTTCAAAATTGCCTGAGTCTGTAATTTTAATTCTTCCATTGCTTTCATTCCAGCACCACTAGCGGATTGATAAGTAGCTACCACTATGCGTTTTACTGGCTGTACCTGATGTAATGGCCATACTGCCATACCCATTAAAATCGTAGTGCAATTGGGATTGGCAATAATTCCTTGATGATTTGCCGCTGCCTCTGGATTGATTTCCGGAATCACTAGAGGTACTTGTGGATCCATCCGAAAGGCACTGGAGTTATCAATGACCACTGCACCACTTTCTACAGCAATAGCTGCCCAAGCTTTCGACGTTGCCCCCCCAGCTGATGCTAAGACCAAATCTACCTGATCAAAAGAGTGCTCTCCCACCGCTTCGACTCGTAACTTTTCTCCCTGAAAGGGGATGACACGACCAGCAGAGCGGGGTGAGGCTAACAGCTTAAGGTCAGCCAGTGGGAAGTTTCGGCTTTGCAAGAGTAACCGTAGTTCTTCACCTACAGCACCAGTTGCGCCTAAGATGGCAACGCGAACTTGACTAGACAAATGACTTTCCTCCACTCATTCAATTCAACATACTTAATGTTTTAATAATTTAATCAGTGCATTCTTTAAGAGTATCTAAATTTTTTTTCCCTTACTAGGTATTTCACCTCTGATAACGCTTCGGTCTAGCAGGGTAAGCGCCATCACCATTGAGCCAAAATGTGATATATGGCAAGGATTATGACCAGAATAAGCCTTGATTCTCATTACTATTGCACTTTTTTATCATCAATATTGTTGATAATAATGCCTCCTTATTGATTCTTGCCCTCACCCTGTTCGCTATAGCCCCTTGGCGTCTTAATAAAATGCCTGGAATGCCCACATATTAATAAACTTATCAATTAGATCGAGTGTAATCACTTACACTGCCCTATTAAGCCCAGGCCAGAGTCATCGACTGGCGTGTTAGGTAGACTTGAAAAGCTCTGATCGACAAGAGCTTGCATAAAGGCTGTAGTAACCACCTATATATAGTCTCTACTGCCAGAAAGGAACTGGTAGATGTGCTTCACGCTTAACTGGTTGTTAGGATCAGCATACCATAATTGCTTAATTGCTTTCGATGCTCCTGTCTAGTTCCATCGGAGGTAGAGGTTGTCCATGTGTATCGATACTTGATAACGGTTAGTTTTACCCTCTACTCCTTTGGAGATCGGGGTTTTGAGTCAAACCCCTTGAGAAATTAGTCAAAGGGACTTTGTTGCCAAACCCCTTGATGGCAAAGCGTCGGCTAGGGCAACTAGTGCATGTGGATAAATACCTTGGCTGAAACAATGTAAATCTTTTTGGTGAATTTTGTTGGTCCAAGCAGGCAACACCTAAAGTAATATAGGAGTCCCCAGGTGGAATCTTTGATTAAGCCAGGTTGACTATCCATTGTCCCAACTAATTAAACAATTAACTCTTCACACCCAAGCGTCAATGAAAGTAACTCAGGAAAAACTTCCCGCTAGCCAGGTTGCTCTGGAAATTGAAATTCCGGCTGAAACGACCAAACAAGCCTATGAAAAGGTTTTACAGAACCTTTCCCGCACAGCCAGAATTCCTGGGTTTCGGCCAGGGAAGGTACCCCGTCAGGTTTTGCTACAACGTCTTGGTTCCCAACAGGTAAAAGCTGCTGCCATCGAAGAGTTGCTCGACAGTAGTCTAAAGCAGGCGATTGAGCAAGCCCAAATTGAGGCACTAGGAAACTATAATTTAACCTCTACCTTAGAAGATTTGCTCAGCCAGTTCAAACCAGGAGAACCCCTAACCTTCACCGCATCGGTGGATGTGCCACCAGTGGTCAATTTAGGGGAATACAATGGCTTAAGTGTGAAAGCTGAGGAAACTAAGGTTGAACCGGATGCCGTCGATAATTTTCTCGAACAACGGCGTGTTGATCAGGCTACCCTAGTACCAGTGGAATCACGCCCAGCCCAGATGGGAGATGTGGTCGTGGTGGATTATGTCGGTCGATTTACTAGTGATAGCGAAGAGGATGAAGGCTCAGTAATACCTAACGGTGAAGCTAAGGATTTTGAAATTGAACTTGGGGAAGGCAAGTTCCTAGAGGACATTCTTCAAGGGATTGTTGGTATGAATCCTGATCAGAATAAAGAAGTAGCAGTGACGTTTCCTGAAGATTACCCCCTAGAAGATTTAGCTGGCAAGTCGTCGGTCTTTAGCATCACCCTAAAAGAAATCAAGGAAAAAGAGCTGCCAGAGTTAGATGATGACTTCGCTCAAGAAGTTAGTGATAAGGAAACCTTGGCAGAGTTACGGGAATATTTACAGCAGGAGTTTCAGGAAAAAGCTGATCAAGAAACGCAAGCCAGCAAGGAGGAGGCTTTAATCAACGCGCTCCTGGAAAAGGTTGAAGTTGACTTGCCTGAAACGCTAATTGACCAGGAACTCCAAACAATTTTGACCCAAACAGCAATCCAGATGCAACAGTTGGGCATGGATGTTAAAAGGCTGTTTACTGAAGAGAATCTACCACAGCTGCGAGAGCGATCACGTCCTGATGCTATCCAAAGCCTCCGACAATCCCTAGCTCTTAAGGAAGTAGCTAAACGTGAATCCCTAACCCTTGAAGATTCGGAAATAGAAGCGAAAAGTCAAGAATTGATGAAGCAGTTGGCTGGTCAAGAGGTAGATCCGGATCGCCTGCGGGAATTTGTCGAGTCGGATTTGCTCAAACTCAAAGCCATTAAATGGTTAGAAGATCACGGTACTATAGAGCTGGTTCCCAAAGGAACCATCACCGAAGAAGAAACTGAAGCAGAAGACACGGCTGTTACAGTAACTGAACTAGAAACAACCGATGCGGCTTCCCAGACTATTGAAGTACCAGCTGAACCAGTTTCTGAGTAAATCCTAGGGTTGGTCTTGTTGGTGATCTTCCCAGGGGACTTGGTAGCGAGTGGCTAAGGTGTTACGGATTTAACTTTTAGAATTCTGAGACTGAAACCCAAGGCTCAGCTTAGATCGCTTTTCAACACTAGATCCTCAACAGCTTAGGCTTATAGATAAGCCTCAACTCTCTAACCGTCAACTCTTGCACCAACAAGCAAACAGTTAAGGCATAATAGTTTCTATAGAGACTTTGACTTTATGCCTATTCGTGCCCTTGTTAGATAGCACCTTTATTAATAAATCGAGAGGTCTTGGCAAATTGTATCCTATGCTGCAATCTATGCTGCAATCTGTGTCCCCTCATTGCTCAATCACCAGCTTAAGTTCTATAGATAAATACCAAATCACCTCCAGTAGTGTTGTACCAATGGTGGTAGAGCAGTCTGGAATGGGAGAACGGGCATTTGACATTTATTCGCGGCTGCTGCGAGAACGCATTGTGTTTTTGGGCACCCAGGTCGATGATGTGGTAGCTGACTCAATTGTTGCCCAGCTGTTATACCTAGAAGCTGAAGACGAGGAAAAGGATATCCAATTGTATATCAACTCCCCAGGTGGCTCGGTAACTGCAGGGATGGCAATATATGATACTATGCAGCAAGTGCGCCCAGATGTGGTTACCATATGCTATGGCTTAGCTGCTAGTATGGGCGCATTTCTCCTAGCAGGGGGAGCTGCTGGTAAGCGGATGGCATTGCCCAATTCTCGGATTATGATTCACCAGCCCCTTGGCGGTGCTCAGGGACAAGCGGTGGATATAGAAATTCAAGCTAAGGAAATTCTATACCACAAGCAAACCCTTAACGAATTACTGGCTAATCACACCGGTAAACCGGTGGCTCAAATTGCCGAAGATACCGAACGCGACTTTTTCATGTCAGCGGCGGAAGCTAAAGACTATGGTTTAATTGACCAGGTGATCTCCCGGCAGAATCTTCCTAACCAGGAAGCAGCTGTCGCTTCTATTTAGAAAGAGGCTTCTTATGTCTAAATACGACTCCCATCTAAAATGTTCCTTCTGCGGTAAGTCTCAAGAGCAAGTACGCAAATTAATTGCTGGCCCCGGAGTCTATATTTGTGATGAGTGTGTTGATTTATGTAATGAAATTTTAGATGAGGAGTTACTCGATTCCGGTGCGCCTGCTCCCCAGCCTGCTCCTCGACCAGAACCTGCCAAGAAACGTCGTCCCCGTGCTAACCGCATTTCTATGAATCAGATTCCCAAACCCAGGGAAATTAAACGGTATCTAGATGACCATGTGATTGGTCAGGAGGAAGCCAAAAAAGTTCTGTCAGTTGCTGTGTACAACCACTACAAGCGCCTAAGCTTGCTCCAATCTAAAGCTCAGGGTCAGGGTCAGGGAATAATGGATGATGGCATAGAGCTACAAAAGTCCAACATTCTTCTAATTGGTCCTACTGGTTGTGGTAAAACATTACTCGCCCAAACCTTAGCCAAAATATTAGATGTGCCTTTTGCTGTGGCAGATGCCACAACCCTGACAGAAGCTGGTTATGTTGGGGAAGATGTAGAAAACATCTTACTGCGACTATTGCAAGTGGCAGATCTGGATGTAGAGGAAGCCCAGCGAGGGATTATCTATATCGATGAAATCGATAAGGTAGCCCGCAAGAGTGAAAATCCCTCCATTACCAGGGATGTTTCTGGGGAAGGAGTCCAGCAAGCATTACTGAAAATGCTAGAAGGCACCATTGCTAATGTGCCCCCTCAAGGTGGACGCAAACATCCTTATCAAGACTGCATTCAAATTGACACCAGCAATATTCTGTTTATTTGCGGTGGTGCGTTTGTTGGTTTGGATAAGGTGGTTGAGCAACGCCTAGGCAAGCGTTCCATGGGATTTATTCAGCCTGGAGAGAATCAGTCGAAGGAAAAGCGCACAGCGGATATTCTGCGACACTTGCAGCCAGATGACTTGGTGAAATTCGGCATGATTCCTGAGTTCATTGGTCGGATACCAATGGTAGCGGTCATTGAACCCCTGGATGAAGAAGCCCTGATGGCAATTTTGACAGAACCCAAGAATGCACTGGTAAAACAGTATATAAAGCTGCTGAAGATGGACAATGTTAACTTGGAGTTTATGCCAGATGCAATTCGAGCGTTGGCCCAGGAAGCTTACCGTCGTAAAACTGGTGCTAGGGCGTTAAGGGGCATTGTGGAAGAATTGATGCTGGAAGTGATGTACGAGTTGCCTTCTCGTAAGGATGTCACTCGCTGTACAATCACTAGGGAAATGGTAGAGAAGCGTTCAACTGCTGAACTATTGGTTCATCCTTCTTCATTGCCAAAGCCGGAATCAGCATAGTAGTAATTTGTCATTGGTCAAAATCAAATTTATTGGTTGTTGATTGTTAATTGTTAATTGTTAATTGTTAATTGTTAATTGTTAATTGTTAATTGTTAATTGTTAATTGTTAATTGTTAATTGTTAATTGTTAATTGTTAATTGTTAATTGTTAATTGTTAATTGTTAATTGTTAATTGTTAATTGTTAATTGTTAATTAACAAAGGACAAAGGTCGAAAAATGCCTTACATTCAAATTCGGGGTGTAGAACACTACTATGAATGGGTAAAGAAGTCAACAGCTTCTGGAAATAAACCTGTGATGGTCTTTATCCATGGCTGGTGTGGCTCGTCTCGCTACTGGGAAAGTACCGCTAAAGCTCTATCCAATACCTTTGACTGCCTCCTATATGACCTAAGGGGGTTTGGTAGGTCAAAATTACCCCAACAGGGGACAAACTTGACCTATGAGATGGAGGACTATGCTGAAGATTTAGTGGTGTTGTTAGATACCCTGGGACTTGATCGTATCTATATCAATGCTCATTCCCTAGGGGCATCTGCTGCTACGATGTTTCTCAATCGTTATCCTGGGCGGGTTGAGCAGGCAATTTTGAATAATAGCGGTATTTTTGATTATGACGAGAAATCCTTCACCGCTTTTCACAAAGTTGGTGAGTTAGTAGTTAAGTTCCGCCCCGGTTGGTTGTTAAATATTCCCTTGGCCGGTACCGTGTTCATGATGCGATTTTTGCACCATCCCCTACCTAGGGCAGTGAGCCGGGTTTTTTTGGCAGATTACCTAATGGCAGATTATGAGGCAGCTTTGGGAACAATGCTGACTGCGGTTAGTAAGTATGCGGCTGAGGTAATGCCTAATAAGTTCGCTCAGTTAAAGGTGCCAACCCTGCTAGTTTCTGGTGAATACGACAAAATTATTCCTTCAGCACTAGGGCGTAGAGCTTCACAATTAAGTCAAAACGTGAAGTATGTTGAAATTCCTGATACAGCTCACTTTCCAATGTTGGAGGCTCCAGGGGTTTATCTAGAGCAGCTGCGGGAGTTTATTTGTCTTAGCTGAGGCTTAAAGAAATTACTACTCTTCGAGGAAAATAAGTGGTTAGTGCTCAAAAGACTGAACCACAGAGGAATAGGTAAAAAAATCAGGAAACCCCCAACCTGTAAAAGCTGGGGGCGGTGATCAGGGTGCATCTACTACTTCCTTATTCGAGTAGGTGTGACCCTTCTCCGGACAGATTTTGAGAGTGAGTTTGCTTCAAGAAGCGCATCCTCGGCAACTGCCTAACGGGGAGATCGGGAAAGAAGCTAGTATGTATGACGGCAACTAGGTTCTTCGAGATTAGTGTGCATAGGCTACTGATGTTAATTTTTATAAATAGCTCAATAATTTCCTTAACTTACTGAAAAATATATTTAGGAATATACAGCAAGTTGTGAGGAATCTTATCTCTGGTAACCGAGGTAAAACAGAGACATAACTGCTGAAAATGAGCAATGGAGATGGGCTACTCAAGTTTCTTGGGTTCCATCATCCCCCCTCCATCTACATCAGGGAGCAATATTACTATGGCACATCTGGTTCAGAATCTAGTTGAAACTGAAGTCGATCAACACCAAAACAAGACTGCAGGAGATGACCCTGTCCAGCCTCAATCTCGTAAGTATCGCAAAAATCAGTTACAAAATATACTAAAAACACTGCAAAACACCTTAGCAATTTGTCAAACTAACGAAGATTTGGCTGCTCAAGTTGATACTCTCAAACGCATTGGGTTAGTTCATTGCCGTTTGGGAGAGTATGCCTGGGGAATCAAGTGTCTCGAGCAAAGTTTACAAATGGCCAATGATGTTGGTTCACCCAAGAGTTTAGGGGTCATTCTTCATCATCTCGGCATGGCTTATTCCCAGACTAACCAGGATGATAAGGCATTTAAGGTTTATCTAAAAGCATTGAGGATTTTCCAAAAAACTCAAGCTCACTCAGAGATTGCTAAAATCCTTAATCACCTAGGGGAAATTCACAATAGCTGGCATCAACCAGTACTGGCTCTGAGATGCTTTCGCCAAGCGATGAAGATTTTTCAAAACTCAGGCAATTCAATTGAGGGCGAAGGCAGAGCACTGGCAAATATAGGGGAAGCTTATACCCAGCTTGGAAGATACCGTCAAGCTCTTGCTGTCTTGGAGCAAGCCCTAACCATTCACGAAAAAAAAACATCCTCTCGTTACTCTAGTCGCAAGTTAACTACTCTTGAGAGGATTGGCACAGTTTACTTCCGACTAGGTGAGGAACTACGGGCATTGGATTTCTATCATCAAGCTTTGGAGATTGGTCAGGAACTGAGTAAATCACTTCATGGTAACACCAGAAGCTTAGATTATATCGGAGCGGTTCACTACCACTTGGGAAATTACCCCCATGCCTTAGCGTATCACTTACAAGCCTTAAGACTTTGGCAAGAAATCTCCCATCCTGGCCAGGGGGAGAGCTTGTTCCATGAAAAGCTTGAATTCTCTCAACTGAAAAAAGTTTATAACTGTCTGGGTATATCTGAGCAAGGGGTGCAGTGCAGCAAACAAGTACAGAAGATGATCCTTAACTGTGGTTACCGAGTTAGTGAAGAAGAGATTAGCCAGTATCTGAGTCACGGTGGAAGGTTAAACCATAACTTAGATTGATAATGCAACGTAGAATGATTAATGCCTGGTAGCCTAAAGACTCGTTACAATAAAGATTCAAACCCCCAATAATTTCCATTTAACGACAATTAGATAATTATCGATAAACAGCAAAACTGTGAACTGGCAGAGCCGATTTAGGTATAAGCTGTGAAGCATCTAGTTTGATGAGAGCGTATAAGCGTGCATCTAAGATTAGAGGCTGATAATTATCTTTCTTGACGATGCACAATAACTTAACACCAAACCAAAATTAGGAGTCACAAGTAAGCAATGGCACAAGCAACTGAGTCACAGCAAAAAGGTATTCAACTGACAGACAAAGCCCTAAAGCATGTTTTAGCCCTGCAACAAAGCCAAGGAAAAGACCTTTACCTGCGAGTTGGTGTTCGCCAGGGAGGCTGTTCAGGACTGTCTTACATGATGGATTTTGAAGAACCTAGTAACATTCGGGAGAATGATGAAATCTTTGACTACGATGGTTTCAAAATAATCTGTGATCCAAAAAGTCTGCTTTATCTCTACGGTCTGGTACTGGATTATAGCGATGCTATGATTGGTGGTGGATTCCAATTCACCAACCCCAATGCCAATCAAAGCTGTGGCTGTGGTAAGTCGTTTAGCGTTTAGGGGATTGTTAGTTGAAAGTCTGTCAGTTCAAGACCACCACCAAGGACTAGAGGAATTAGGCAGTGGCGCTATATAGGTTGGTGCTTATAGGTAGCGCTATATCTAGTTAGGGCGCAAGGCTTGTAACCCTACAATAGATTAGGCTTGAGCCAGAGATTTTGGGGAAGTCCTAGACTAATAAGTAATGACTAATGACTAACGACTAACATATTATTTTCAGCTAATGACTAAAACATCACTATTTGGTCTGAAGGCAGATCATTTTCGTCATCCCCTAGATTTGGAAGCAACCACAGCCCTGAAACAGTTGCCAGGGATAGACTTGGTGGTGCGAAATTTACTAGGTCCTGTAGCGGAACAGTTTTTTTACCTGAACAATATCTCTGCTAGTGTCTTGGTGGGACAAAATCAACTGCCCCATCTTCATAAACTACTCGAAGATGCCTGCACAACTTTAGATTTAGAGCCGCCTCAACTTTATGTGCAGCAAAATCCCTCTCCCAATGCCTATACCTTCGCTATGCGGGGTAAGCAGCCTTTCATTGTCTTGCACACCTCTTTAATTGATCTGCTGACACCAGAGGAAATTCAGGCAGTTATTGCCCATGAACTGGGTCATCTCAAATGCGAACATGGGGTGTACCTGACACCGCTCAATATCATGGTATTAGCTGCTAGTTTAATTCCGAATTGGGGGATGCTCATTGCTCAAAGCATACAGGAGAAGATGTTAGAGTGGCTACGATGTGCGGAATTTAGTTGCGATCGCGCTGCTTTACTGGCTACTCAAAATCCGAGAGTGGTCATGTCTGTATTGATGAAACTGGCTGGTGGTTCCCCAACTCTGGCACCACAACTGAACCTAGATGCGTTTATTGCTCAAGCTAGGGCTTACGATAGCGCTGGTGATACTGAGCTGGGTCAAGTACTCCAACAATTGCAGATCTCTCAACTGAGCCATCCCTTACCTGTACTACGGGCGCGAGAAATTGACCGTTGGGCAAGTTCTCAATCTTATCAGTCCTTGTTAAATCAGCAGCTAATTAGTTATAATAATGGAGATGCCCAAACGGGCGGGTGGCGAAATTGGTAGACGCACCACACTCAAAATGTGGCGGCCTTATGGTCATGAGAGTTCGAGTCTCTCCCCGCCCACTGTAACTAAGGGGCTAGCAACTGTTGACGATTTTCTACAAATATCTTGCAGTATCTACAAAAATATGTTAGACTTTGATTAGTTTTCTAGTGTCAAAGAAAACATTCTGTAACTTGAATTGAAGCCGAAAACCAAAGCTTTAATGATAGTGGTTGCGTTTTCTATTAAACACAGATTTATGCGCCTTGAGCGGAACAAAACCGATCTTGGCCTTGGGAGATACCCCCTGGCTGCGAGAGCAGCTTGCATTAGTGGGCTAAAATCTGCAAAGTAGATTTTGGTAGCTAAAAAGTATCGGAAAGTCCGAAAGTACTCCAAAACCAAAATCAAGACAACCAAAATCAATACCAAAATCAACAATGGGGAAGAGATATCAATGCTCTTCCCTATTTTTTTTGTAGAATCCTCTCTAACCGGCTCAAAATATTCTTTGTCCTAAACCAAACTATGAAATACTTACCATAAGCTTAATAAATCTTTATAATATTCTTAACAAGCTTAACAAGATAGATATTAGCTCATACAATGATTGACCAGCGCCTTCAACGCAGTAAATTGGATGAGAGCGATGATGCTCTATTCTATTCATTTCCAAGGTTTGTGACTCATGTCGATGAGGGCTTTATCGATCAGCTGGTAAACCTATACCGGGAACGACTACAACCCAACACGCGAATCCTGGATCTCATGAGCAGTTGGGTTTCTCACTTCCCAGAAGATATGGAGTTTGCTCATGTTGAGGGGCATGGGATGAATCTGGAAGAATTGGTCAAAAATCCTAGACTTAATCACTACTTTATCCAAGACTTGAATCAAAACCAGCAATTGCCATTGCCTGACCAAGACTTTGATGCTGTACTGATTGCTGTTTCAGTTCAGTATCTTCAGTACCCGGAAAAAGTTTTTGCTGAGATTCATCGCGTCTTAAAACCAGGGGGAATGGCAATTATTAGCTTTTCTAACCGAATGTTTTTTCAAAAGGCGATTCAGTCCTGGCGAGATGGGACCGAGACAAGTCGAGTGGAGTTAGTGAAAACCTATTACCAGTCTATTCCTGGATTTAGTTCCCCTGAGGTTGTTGCTCGACCATCGCCGCTTCCTACTTTTCTGCTACAGCTTGGGATCACTTTAGGCGATCCATTCTATGCAGTACTGGCTAATCGAACTACCTGAGCCTTTTGATAAAAAGGGTTTTGTTGATGGTAATTTTTAAGAGTCAACAGCCAAGAGTAAAGAGTCAACAAAACAGAAATTAACTAACTTAATAACTAATGACTAATTACTCATCAATTTGCCAGACATCTTGACTCAAGGCTTCATCCAGAATTTTTTTCGGTCGTAATACTAGGATGAGGCGTCCCAAAAAACTAACATCAGGAGAATCTGGAAACCACTTAATCTCCAACTGTCCTGATTCTTCAACCAAAAAGTAGCTGTCCCCATCCCACTGCTGCTGTGAGCGGTCAATAATAAGCAAAATCTCTTCAGGTTTGTTATTCTGTTGAATAGGCAGCTGATTACTGTTACACAAAATCACCACTGGATCTTGTGCCTTCAAAACTACCTGCCAGCCGGGTACTGCCACGAACGTCTGCTCTCGAAGCCCTTTAACTATATTGAAAGCACCGGTATAGTCAGTTTTAGGAACCTGGTTGAGATCAGCTATTGTCAGGGGTAAGGATCCCACTACGGGAAGCAAGCGGGGTAAATCTTCTTCAGCTTCGAGGCGGTATATGGGTAATCTGGGGGCTGGACGCTGAGTGCTACCAAATGCTCCTGTGAGTAATTCTTCGATTTGTTGCCGGGCTTGTTGAGTATGAGCAAACATTAAGCCTCGGGCAATCAAACGAGAACGTTCTTGCAAATCATTGTGTTGTTTGGCAAGTTTCCAATACTGATAGGCAACAGCATCACCAGGATGATTGGTGAATCCCTCGGGTGGACGGCTTCTGCGGGAAAAGGTCTTGAGTGCTTTGGCAACTTCATGGGCTCCTTCGGAGTTCAAGTTTCTAGCAACCAGAAATTCAGCAGCAGCAGCTCGTTCTTCTTGGGTGAGAATCCGCAACTCGTACAGGGAATCGCTACCAGTACTCTCAAAACGCGATCGCACTTGATCGGACACTCCAACTGTAATCAAACTTGTGTAAACCTGAGATGCCACCATCACTTGATTCTGTTGAATTGGCTCAAACCCAGTTTCTTCAAAAATTACCTGAGAACTGTAGCCAGCTTTTTGTAGCTGCTGACAGGCTTTACCCCACTCCACCCAGTTGCGTTCTTTGCGCCGCAGTAAGTTTAATAAATCTTCAGCATTTATCTGTTCTGAATTGGTTTGAGGGTGACTTTCAGGAGAGCCTGGTGGTACTTCAGTCATGGTTTAAACAAAAAGAAAACGAACCGTGCCATCAACGGCAATGTGTATTATATCCCGTTAGGGTTTAGTGTGGGAGGATGTCACTTTTTAAAAAAGCCTACAATAGATATTGGGCATGAAATAAATTCTTGAAGTATAAAAGATGAAGATAGTAAGTGTAAAGGCAGCAAGGATAAAGGTGAGGGATGGTGCATCTTTAAATTAATCCTCAAACCTACTAATTGTTAAGGAACCGCAGCCATATATAGCGCTTCTACTAGTAATGAGGTAGACAGGATTTTTTCCCTATTCGCTGTTCCCTATTCCCTATTCCCTATTCCCTATTCCCTATTCCCTATTCCCTATTCCCTATTCCCTATTCCCTATTCCCTATTCCCTATTCCCTATTCCCTACTCCCCCAAGGGCGGGGTACCTCACCTATTTAAGAAATGCTATAACTATTGTACAATTCTGACTTTATCCATCATACTTTAAACTTGCAGATTACCTGCTTTTTAAGTTCTACACAACTCGATTTTTGTTTTGGATCTGTTTAACTTGTTCTTGTTGTTTGTTCCTCCTATAGCTGGGGGAATTATTGGCTATTTCACCAATGATTTAGCCATAAAAATGTTGTTCCGTCCCTACAGACCAATTTACCTCGGTAAGCGTCAGCTACCTTTTACACCAGGTTTAATTCCCCGCAACCAGGAACGGCTGGCTAAGCGAGTGGCTGACACTATTATGGGGTCTTTGCTGACGCCAACAGAGTTACAGCGTTTGGCAAAGCGTCTGCTGCATACTGAACGTGTGGAAGCAGCGATCTTGTGGCTATTAAACTTAGCGCTAGATCAAGTCCGGTCGGATAAGCAACAGAAAACAGCTCATATTCTTGCTGGGATTCTCCGAGACTTGATCGGGGAATCGTTGCCACGTATGCTAAAAGTATTAGCCCGTCGTAAGGATTTTCTAGAAGCCCAACTTAATCATGTTTTTGACCAGATTTTATTGGAGTTTCGACTGGATCAAGAACAAGCTCGGAAGCTTTCTGAGTGGATATTAAAAGTAGTACTCCCCCCAGATATTTTGCGACAGGCAGTTATTGATTTCCTAACTGACCGCAACATTCAAATCATTGATGAAGACTTTCGGGAAAAGTCCAGTGGGACATACTGGGTAGTGGCAAATTTATTTGGTCTGCGCAATGCTTTGATCCGCCTGCGAAGCTTTTGCCTTGACGAAAAAGAAGCGACTAATGCTCGCATCGAAGAGTTAATTGTGGCTCTAGGAACTCGCGATCGCTTGCGGGAATGGTTGCAAAATGTTTCATTGCAAAATCTGCCTTTGTCAACAGTGAGACAGCTACGGAAAACTATGCGGGATTCGGTGCGTGCTTATATTCAAGAGGGGGGTGCTGGATTTATACAAGGATTAAATCAATCTATTGACTGGGAAAAGGTGTCTGTGTTAATTGTTAATCGGCTCCGAGAGTCAGCAATTATGACTACATCCTTGGCAATGATTAGCAAGGAACTCGCCTTGGTTATAGAGCGCTACCTGGAGGAGGATTTGGAAAAAATTATGACTGAAGTGATTCCGATTTTATCTATTGATGAGGTGATTGTTGAACGGGTAAACGCTACTTCTCCAAAAGATATGGAAATCACGATTCAGACTTTAGTAAAAAGTGAATTACAAGCTATTGTGAATTTAGGGGGTATTTTAGGAGTGATGGTGGGACTATTTCAAACAGTGTTGCTGCTGTTGACAGGAGGAATTTAATCAGGAATTTAATCAGGATACTCTCTAGGATTTATCCTGAGGCTGATCTGATGGAAGGTGACGTTTATCCAAGTTTATGCTAAGACCGATGACTAATTATGGATAAAAGTTTACGAGAACGAGGACCTCGGTATCTTTCGTATAGTAAAAAGTTGGGTACTATCGTTCTGATGGAATAGAGTAAATTTAATAACCAACGATGATTAACTTTAATTTTGCCATTGAGCAGATACACTGGTAATTCCACTAATTTAGCCAGTCTAGTAAAACTTTCCTGGTCTTTTTCTTCAAAACTTTTTTCTATCAAATACTTAATACTTTTTTGGCAGAATATAACTAAGTTTTTGTGATTTTTCAAGACAATTTCAAAATAATTAATGTAAGACTCCCGCATCAGTGAGCTATTATCGGTGAGATTGAATCGGTGTTTTCTATAATAGGCTCCGATGATTGGAGTATGGACAAATTTGACGTTCCGTTGCAGAAGTTCCAATACCCATTCTCGATCCTCACAGGCTTTCAGGCGAGTCTCAAAATTTCTCTGGTCTAAAAGTTTTTTCTTGAACAGCATCGATTGCTGTAACAATGGAAAAGGAGAATCTGCAAGAAAATCTGGACAGATTAGCAGTCGTTCGATTAGCTGTTCTTTGGTGAGAGCACCAACAACATGAGGCTTAGTTTCAATAATGTTTTCGTCTTGATCAACATAGACCCGTTCATAGTCGGAGTAAAATACTACATTATCACCATTTCCCTCTAAACAGCTCAATTGGAATCTGATTTTATCTTCATGAATCCAATCATCAGCATCTAAGAATTGAATCCATTCTCCAGTGGCTTTATCAGCGCCAAAATTACGAGCAGATGATACCCCTCCATTGTCTTTATAAAAGTACTGTATCTGTGGGTAGTACTGGACTAACTTATCAGCAACTTTGCGGGTATTATCAGTAGAGCCGTCATCGACAATAATGCATTCAACCGGGGAAAAGGTTTGGGCTAGTACACTCTTTACTGATTGTTCGAGGTACTGGGCTTTATTAAAGGTGGTGATAACTACTGAGATAGATGTATTCATGAAATAAATTATTTATACCATAGGTGAAAAGTCAGTAATGACCAAATTTTGTTGGCATTATCTGGTTGGTAGTCTTGGATTCAGTTATAAACGTTTGCTTCTATAAACGTCTGGTCGGGAAATACTGGTTTCAGGTAATGATTTGATCGACTGACATACATCCTCCCAGAGGTAATCTCTGAGCTAAGAGCTAAAAGGCGATCGCCAGCGGTACTTTTTCAGCTTTTGCACCACTTCTCAAAGAAGATATCAGAAAGTAGAACTCAGTAACCCCTTGTCTTCCGGCCAAGCTAATTTCCTGGGAAAAGGGTATAGCCATAGCATACTCGACGAACTGGTAATTTTAAAAGGGGGTGGGGGGTTTCAAGGCTGCTTTAATACTGGTCTTATGGGGGATTCTGCCCCCTGATGGGATTTTGTTCAGCTATAGTCAAATTCAAATCCATGTAGAGCGGCGCATTTTGGTGGCTGATGGGTGATCTGATGTTTGTTAAAACATCATTAATAAAGAATCATAGTAACTATTAACAGATAATTAGCAACAGTTTTGGGTTGGTGAGATTAATGAGTATAACCCTCTTGAAAAGGCTGATTTATTAACATAAATTAGCTGCAGTCACTGTCTTGATGCAAAGGGCGAGTGCTTTGGGTTATGTGTGGGTCACGTGGATGCACCTTGTAAGCCTCGTGGGGACTCCTTTGGCCGACTGAATCCCTATGTTTATGTAGAAACTGGCTTGTAATTTAAATTGGCGATCGCGTTTTTAGAGCTAGTTACACAGAGGTATTGAGTATTTTCCTCAGAGGTCTATTGAAATTTATACCCTCTGAGCATTTCCGCATCTGACTATCTGAGCATCAGCCCCATTCACAATTTAAATGGGTGACAGCTTACTCTTTCATTTGAGTCACTCATTGTTAGTTTAGCTGATTCAGGGACAAGCCTCTAAATGTCCGATAGTCAAGGAAAAAGTTAACGTTGCGATGCGACACCGAGCTTTCTAATGGTGCTAGGGAACGGGCAACAAGAGGAGGGAGTTGAGGGTTAATTCAACAATCGGTAATGTTAACTTTCTTTGTGATCTAACTAGCTCTAGGATCCAAATCAATGGTATATTAGCTAAATTTGGAATCATAATTAGGTAGTCATCACTAACCCCTCGATGAGCCCCTTATCTGGAGAGACAAAACCCGCAAAAGCCCTAGTAGGCGGACGCTACAAAATTATCAACCAACTGGGAGCTGGTGGGTTTGGTCGAACTTTCCTGGCACAAGATATACATTTGCCAAATCAACCCCAATGTGTGGTTAAACATCTTTTGCCCCAAACCGAACAGACGGCAACGCTGCAAATGGCAAGACGCCTTTTCGATAGAGAAGCTCGATTTCTCTACCAGCTAGGTAATCATGACCAGATCCCCCGCCTACTGGCGCATTTTGAGGAAGATCAGCAGTTTTATCTGGTTCAGGAATTGATTGAAGGACAACCTTTGAATCGAGAACTTGTCAAGGGTCATCCGTGTTCACAAGAGCGAGTGATTGCTTTATTAATAGATATTCTACAGGTATTGGCCTTTGTCCATCAACAACAGATTATCCATCGGGATATTAAACCCTCTAACTTAATCCGCCGCCAAGGGGACGACAAAATCGTGCTGATTGACTTTGGTGCTGTTAAGCAAGTCAGTAGCCAAAACATTAATCCTGAAACTGGGGAAACTCATTTAACGGTTTCTATTGGCACCCAGGGCTATATGCCCCATGAGCAATTGGCAGGAAGGCCCCGCTTTAGCAGTGATATCTATGCTGTCGGGATGGTTGGAATCCAAGCATTAACTGGGGTTCATCCCAAAAACTTGAAGGAAAATCCCACAACTAGTGAAATTGATTGGCAACACTACGCAAAGCAGGTTAGCCCAGAGTTGGCCCATATTCTTGACATTATGGTGCGCTATGATTTCCGTGACCGCTATCAGACAGCAGCTGAGGCTCTAGAGGTACTGGCTAGTTTACCAAGACAGCAACTGTTGTCATTAGCTGAGGAAGAAATCCCTACTCAGGAAATTACCGGTGAAAGCCAGTCTGGGATGGAACTCCCAATTCCCGACATTAGGAAGCTAGCAAACACTACAGTCCCCTCGTCAATGATCACCAGGAGTCAAAGTAGAACTACGCCTCAACTTGACATCACCGAACATTCGAGAGGTTCAGCAACTAACCGGACAACACTATCTATTCCGCAACGATTGGTGAAGTTGGGCTTAATTACTGTATCGATAACTATCTTGGGGGTGGGCTTGGTGCTGTTGAAAACTTTTCTATCTGCCCAAGCAACTGGTGAAAATACTGACTATAAGGCTGACTATATCACTGAATATAAGACTGACTATAGTACTGAGGCTAAGGTCACAGCGGAGCAACTTTTAGACGAAGCTGACCAATTGCGGAAATCTCGACAGTACCAGGAAGCTCTAAAACTATACGACCAAGCGATCGCTAAAAAAGCAGATTTTGCGCAAGCCTATTGGGGCAGATGCTACAGTCTGAATAAACTCCAACAGCCGGAGATGGCAGTTGTTGCTTGTAATGATGCCTTATATTTCAAACCTAACTACCCAGAAGCTGTGTGGAGCCTTGGTCAAGCCTTTGACCAACAGCAACGGTCTGTAGAAGCCCTCAGACTCTATAACCAAGCCCTTACCCTTAAGCCAGATTTAACGGAAGCTTGGCTTTCACAGGGAATAACCCTCCAAAAGTTGGGTCGTTCTGTTGAGGCGATTACGGCTTTGGAGAAAGCGATCGCACTTCAACGAGATTTGGCAGAGGCTTGGATGACTAAGGGGGAAGCTCAGATAACACTAGGACGCTTTAATCAGGCAATCACTTCTTTAAATAAGGCACTCCAGATTGAACCTAACCACCGGAATGCCCTGAAGCTACGTCAGCAGGCACGGAAGGAACTGAAACGCTAAATTCAGTAGTTCCAAAACTCGAGTCTCGGACCATCTGCATCTGTAAGTCCTACTTTTACGAATTGGTATTACTTTACCGATTTGCCTACACTATCGATATTTTCTCTTATTTTCCAACAGCGGGTTTAATTAAGAATTAACCATCTAAGAATAACAATTAGTAACAATTACACAATAATTAATAATTCATAGTTAATCTTAACAATTAACTGGCAAGGATGAAAATGACCAATCACAGCGGTAATTGTTAAGTAATGTCACGAACTTTTGTTAAGGTGTATTGCAACTTGACCCCAAATATTAGGGAAGGTTCAGATCACAGGAAAGTCCATGATAGTATGCTTTCCGTAGCTTAAAAAACCATGGGAGAAAACATGCCAGCACTAAGGGTTGCAGTAGTTGGTTCGGGACCAGCAGGCTCTTCTGCTGCCGAGACGTTAGCTAAAGCAGGAATCGAAACCTATTTGTTTGAGCGTAAGCTGGACAATGCTAAGCCCTGTGGTGGTGCGATTCCACTATGTATGGTGAGTGAGTTTGACCTGCCACCAGAAATTATTGACCGGCAAGTGAGAAACATGAAGATGATCTCACCGTCTGATATTGAAGTTGATATCCATATAGAAAAGGAAAACGAATATATTGGGATGTGCCGTCGCGAGGTGCTTGATGGGTTCATGCGCAATCGTGCGGCTGAGTTGGGGGCTAACTTAATTAATGGCACCGTTTATAAACTCGATATTCCCACCAGTAACTCTCAACCCTATACCATCCATTATTCTGACCATTCTGATGGCAGTGTCAAGGGAATCCACAAAACCTTGAAAGTAGATGTGGTGATTGGAGCTGATGGAGCAAATTCCCGGGTTGCCAAAGCAATTGATGCTGGGGATTACAATTATGCGATCGCATTCCAAGAGCGCATCAGTCTGCCAGATAACATGATGAATTACTACCAAGACCTGGCAGAAATGTATGTGGGCAATGATGTCTCTCCTGATTTCTACGCTTGGGTCTTCCCTAAATACGACCACGTTGCCGTTGGAACCGGCACTATGAGGGTAAACCAATCCCTGATCAAAAAGCTACAAGCAGGGATTCGTGCCCGTGCGGCTAAAAAACTTGTGGGTGGGAAAATTATCAAAGTGGAAGCCCATCCTATTCCTGAGCATCCCAGACCTAGACGTGTAGTTGGTCGGGTAGCTTTGGTAGGTGATGCTGCTGGAACAGTCACTAAATCCTCTGGAGAAGGGATTTACTTTGCGGCTAAATCAGCTCGCATGTGTGCTGAAACCATTGTGGAAACCTCTAACGGTGGTAGCCGTATCCCCACAGAGAGTGACCTCAAGCTTTACCTGAAGCGCTGGGATAAGAAATACGGCATGACCTACAAAGTCCTAGATATTCTACAACGAGTTTTCTATAACTCCGATGCTAGCCGAGAAGCCTTTGTAGAGATGTGTGCTGACAAGGATGTGCAGCGGCTGACTTTCGATAGCTATCTCTATAAAACCGTTGTACCTGCTAATCCTCTTATCCAAATGAAGATTACAGCGAAGACAATTGGTAGCTTGTTGCGGGGCAATGCTTTGGCTCCCTAGAACTTGATCTATTTCTGGTCAGAAGTAGCCAACTGAGTAACGGTGAGAAAGCTTACCCCCGGCTTAAGGGCGGGGGCTTTCCCATCTAGGTTAACAAAGTCGATTTGTAGTAGCTCTGACATCACCAAGTTCATCCTAGGCAGTCGCCGAATTCACTTCTAGGGTCTTTTCTGTATTGGGCAACTCTAAGCAATAACCTGCTCCATAAACGGTTTTGATGTACTTAGGATGGCGGGGATCAGGTTCTAGCTTGGTTCTCAGGTGACGAATATGTACTCGAATGGTTTCGATATCATCGTCAGGGTCATACCCCCAAACCTCTTTAAGGATTTCGCTGGGAGAAACAGTTTGACCATGGCGCTGGAGTAAACAGTGCAGTAGTTCAAACTCCAGATGGGTCAGTTTCACGGTTTTATCAAACCAAATCGCCTCAAACCTTTCTGGAACCAGGGTCAAAGGACCATAGTTCAGGATTTCCGTATGCTTAGCAGCTTGGGGAATTCGGTCTGTGCGCCGTAGTAATGCTCGCACTCGCGCCAGCATTTCTTCGAGTTCAAAGGGTTTGGTGAGATAATCATCGGCACCAGCATTAAAGCCTTCTACCTTGTCTTGGGTTTGACCTAGGGCAGTCAACATCAATACTGGAATATCGGAAGTGCGTTCATCCCGACGTAACCGTTGGCAGACGGTGAAACCATCTACCTTGGGTAGCATCAAGTCTAACATAATCAGGTCTGGCTGCAGTTGCAGAGCTAGAGCCTGACCCTTGATGCCATCCATTGCTTGACTAACATCGTAGCCAGCCATCTCCAAATTGATGGTGACTAATTCTGAAATTGCGGGGTCGTCATCGATGACCAGTATCCGGGGCATCACTAAGGAGTTGTTGCTAAGGTGTATCCGTTAACGTTCGATAAGAACAATTTGAGATTAGTAACAATACTTATACGATTATAAAGGCAGACTTTACGTTTTTTGTAAACAAAAGCTAAGAATTTTTAAGATTTTTTAATTTTACCAGAAACTCCCTAAACCTCAGTGCTAGAGTCATAAGTCCTGAGTAGACAGGATAAATCCATGGTGCTTGCACTGTGGAAACGGGAGTATACTCTGCTGCTCAGGAGGTTTTACCACTAAGCCGCCCTCAGAACTGAATCCGCTCGGCAATCACCAGGGTAGTACTCAAGGTACTACCCTAGGGGAACTTACGTCTGTTCAGGACTAATCAGTTTCACGTTTTTGGCTAAACCCAGCTGTTGTAGGAACTGAATCGTCATCCAAGTCAGGTCAATTTCCCACCATTTAATGCCATGCCTTGCAGAATACTGATAAGCATGGTGATTGTTGTGCCAGCCTTCACCATAGGTGAGTAGGGCTACCCACCAACAGTTTTTTGAGCTATCTTTAGACTCATAGGTGCGATAACCAAATTTGTGAGTAGCACTGTTGACAAACCAGGTACAGTGAAACACAAGCACTAGGCGCACAAAAATCCCCCACACCACAAATGGCCAGCCACCGAGGGCATACAGCAACAGTCCTAGAACCACTTGAATAAGCACAAAATACTTGTCCAAAAACTGATAAACCCGATCTTCAGAAATATCTTTCGTGAATTTAGGAATGTCCTGATCAGCAGGAATTTTATGCAACATCCAAGCCATGTGACTCCACCAAAACCCTTGATGGGAGTCATGAGGATCCGGTTGGGTGTCAGAGTGCAAATGATGGATGCGATGTAGTCCTACCCAATCGATCACTCCTCCTTGACAGGAAATGGTACCACATAAAACTAGGAAGTATTCTAACCACTTGGGTGTCTGAAAACTGCGGTGGGTCACTAAGCGATGCCATCCCAGAGTTACCCCCAAGCCCCCTGTCACCCAGTGGAAAAAGATCATTAAGCCCACTGCTGTCCAGTTAAAGTTGCTCGGAAGTAAGGCAAACAGCGCTGCTAGGTGAATAAAGGCCATATAGGTAATAACGACCCAATCTAAACGAAGATTATCTGAAGTAGCAATTGTCATGCAGTAAGTCTAATAGGATACAAATTGTAATAACCCGCTCTCTTTGATCTAAAATTTCGAGGCGCGAATTTTGGGAATGAACAGCTCTCAAAGGCTGCAAGCAGCAGAAAAAGCACTATTTCCGATCTTTTATGGTATTGACACCGCCGTCAAGCAAAATCTCAAAAAGGTACTGAATTCTTTTCGAGCACATCGTGTAGGAGTGCATCACTTTGCTAGTGTTTCAGGCTATGGCCATGATGATTTAGGACGTAAAACTCTCGATCAGGTATTTGCTGATGTCATGGGAGCTGAAGCTGCCGCTGTGCGCGTACAATTTGTGTCCGGAACCCATGCGATCGCATCTTGCCTGTTTGGGGTATTGCGTCCTGGTGATGAAATGCTAGCGATTGCCGGTGCCCCTTACGATACTTTGGAAGAGGTCATTGGTTTACGGGGTGATGGTCAAGGTTCCCTAATAGAATTTGGGATTCGTTACCGCCAGTTGTCCCTAACTAGTGAGGGAAGTTTAGATTGGTCAGCCTTGGCAACAGCGGTAGGAGAGAATACCCGCCTGGTTTTCATTCAGCGTTCCTGTGGGTATTCTTGGCGAAACAGTCTTTCACTATCAGAAATAAAAAAAATTGTCAAGCTTGTCAAACAACAAAATCCTGATACTATCTGTTTTGTCGATAACTGTTACGGGGAATTTGTAGAAGAGCAAGAACCGACAGCAGTAGGAGCAGATTTAATGGCGGGTTCCTTGATTAAAAATCCTGGGGGGACGATTGCTACGGCTGGAGGCTATGTCGCTGGAAAAGCTGACTTAGTTGAAGCGGCGACCTGTCGTCTAACTGCTCCAGGGATTGGTAGTTCAGGTGGGGCGACTTTCGATCAGAATCGATTGCTGTTTCAAGGATTATTCCTAGCTCCCCAAATGGTTGGTGAAGCCCTCAAAGGGAGTCATTTAATCGCTCATACTCTTTCAGAACTGGGTTATCCGGTCAATCCCCCACCGATGCTACCCCGTCGGGATGTGATTCAAGCAGTTGAGTTGGGTTCAGCGGAAAAATTAATCGCTTTCTGTCGAGCAATACAACGGCATTCTCCGGTAGGTTCCTACCTCGACCCTGTACCAGCGGCAATGCCTGGTTATGAGAGTCAGTTAGTGATGGCTGGGGGGACTTTTATTGATGGCAGTACCTCAGAATTTTCTGCCGATGGTCCGCTCAAGGAGCCTTATATTGTGTTTTGTCAGGGAGGAACCCATTGGACTCATATTGCGATCGCATTAGAAGCTGCCATTGAAGCCATCGGAACACCTGATAGCTGATAGCTGAATGCTTTCTTGTCGCTAGTGTTATCAATATTTAATTTATTATAGCGCTATCGTTCTAAATCCTTGATCACCTTCTCCCAATACCACTTTTCTGGCATTCCTGGGTATTTTCCTTTAGCCAAGTCAAGTAGGCGTGTTGCGATATCCGATTGTCCTCCTACCAGTCTCAGTAGTCTTTGTTGCAACTCCCTACTAGGTTTGGCATTTGATGGTGCTTGTGATTCTTGATTGCTCGACCCCTCGGTCAGTTCTAATGGCTGTAGCTGTTTGAGTTTATCGAGTAGTTTCCGATAATTAGTCCAGTCTTGTTGATCGAAATACAGATTTGCCGCTTGTTGATAATCTTCAAATGCTCCCCGTAGATCCTCAAACTTTTCACGAGCGGTTGCCCGATAACGATATGATTGAGCATCATTGGGTTTAAGAGTAATAACTCGGGAATAGTCTTCGATGGCTTGCCGATAGTCTCCCATCTGGATATAGGCATTACCCCGATGAATCAAGACATCCCGATTTTCCGGATTGCTTTGTAGTAACTTGGTCAAGTCATCAATAGCTCCCCGGTAATCTCCCAGTTCAATGCGGACTAATCCTCGATGGTAAAGGACCTGAGCATCTTGGGGATTTAGTTCCATAGCTTGACCAAGGTCTTGAATTGCTCTGCTGTAATTACGAAGTTTGCAGTGAACAATACCTCGATAGCAATAGGCTTGAGCATTTTTGGGGTCAACCTCAAGCAGCCAGTTGAAATCTTCCAAGGCTTCTCGGTACTTCCCTGTGTTAACTTTATTTATTGCTTGATGGCAAAAATCGTTAGTCTGCGCTCGACCCAACGCTAGTATTTGCTGTTGTTGAATTTGATTGATACTCTCAAGACAACGACGACAATTTAATTTATCTTTTTGCTCTAGGTAGAGCTGAGCTGCTTGTTTAAATGATGCGATCGCAGCCTGATTATCTCCTAACTTACGGTAGGCACTACCTTGAAGCTTACAAGCAGCAGGCTGGTTAGGATTAATTTTAAGTATTTGATTGGCATCTTCTATTGCTCCAGTGGCATCTCCGAGTGCCAATCGAGCCAAACCCCGCCCGAAATAAACTTCAATACTTTCAGAATTGATTTGTAAAGCCTGAGTATAATCGGCGATCGCGCCTTGTTGATCCCCTAAGTCAAAGCGAGCCATAGCTCGTTTATAGTAGGCTTCGGCGAAGTTCGGATTAATCTCTAAGGCTTTATCAAATTCCTCAATTGCTTCGTTCAAGTCTCCTTGACGAATTTTATCTATTCCTCGGTAGTAAAACTCTGCTTCCATTGCTTCTGACTCTGAATCAACTACCATTCTTACTTTAGTTGCTTTATTACTGAGGGGGCGACGAAATAAGCTAAAATGCAGATTCTATAAGCAACCTAGCCCTTATACCTCGTTGATAATACTTTCGTTTATTAGGATTGAGTCTCATTAATTCGGTTACTAATTCTAGACAACAATCCTTAAACTTTACCCAGGTTTGACCATATAAACCAATGTAAAAACTGCTATGTCTCC
>NZ_JAAHHM010000005.1:0-14301 GCF_010692445.1 Moorena sp. SIO3E8
TATTCCCTACGCTTCCTTAATTCAGGCATTTCGGTCATTAGTACAACAGTTACTCACAGAAAGTGAGGCAGAGATTCACAATTGGCGAGAGAAGCTGCAAGGGGAATTAGGGGAAAATGGACAGGTAATCATTGAAGTTATTCCTGAAGTCGAACTGATTATTGGTCCACAACCACCTGTCCCAGAGCTTCCGCCAACAGAACTGCAGAATCGCTTTAATTTTGTTTTTAAAAAATTTATTAAGATATTCACTCAACCCGAACATCCGTTAGTCATTTTCTTAGACGATTTACAGTGGGCAGATAGAGCTTCTTTGGAATTAATTCAACTGCTGATGATAGCAGGAGACAATAACTATCTGTTTATAATGGGGGCATATCGGGATAATGAAGTCAACGAGGCGCATCCGCTGGTTGAAAGTTTGGAACAGCTTGAAAAAGCAAGAGTAACAATTAAAAGAATACTACTTCCCCCCTTATCCTTAACTGATGTTACACAACTTATCGTTGATACATTTTTCGTAGATTCACTAACTGCCAAGCAGCTTGCCCAATTGATAGAGGAAAAAACTGGTGGAAATCCGTTCTTCATAAATGAGTTCCTCAAATATATGTATTCTGAAGGCTGGTTGTATTTTAACTACAGTTTTGAAAAATGGCAGTGGAATCTAGAGCAAATAAAAGCGCAACCCCTTACAGATAATGTGGTGGAGTTGATGATAAAAAATGTTAAAAAAATACCAACAGCAACTCAGTCAGTATTAAAATTAGCAGCTTGTATAGGAAACCAGTTTGACCTGAAAACACTGGCACTGATATATGAAAAATCTATAGGGGAAACTGCAACTGATTTACGGTCAGCACTCCAATCTGGTCTAATTGTACCCCTTAGCTATGCCTACCAGTTGGTGGAACTTGATGTAGAAGGGTTGTCAAATCAGTTAGTTGCAGAATACAAATTTGCCCACGACCGCATCCAACAAGCAGTTTACTCACTCATTCCCAAAGCAGATACACAAGCAGTACATCTGAGCGTTGGCAAGTTGTTACTGCAAAATACATCCTCTGAAGAATCTGAACAGAAGCTGTTTGAAATTGTTAATCAGTTAAACAAAGGCCAGGAGCTAATTGAGCCACAAACAGAGCGAGATGAGTTAGCTTTATTAAATCTGCGGGCAGGGAAAAAAGCCAAATCTTCAGCTGCTCGTCAATCTGCTTTCAATTATCTCCAGACCGGCTTAAGTTTGTTAAGTGAAGAGAGTTGGTCACAGCAGTATGATCTTACCTTAGATTTGTATGTGGAAGCAGCAGAAGCAGCTTATACAATTGCCAACTACGATGCAATGGAGCCCTTGACTGAGATAGTCTTGCAAAAAGCCCAAACACTGCTAGACAAAGTCAAAGTCTATGAAGTCAAAATGCAAGCCTATTGTGCTCAAAGAAAATTTATAGAAGCAGTCAAAACTGGGCTAGACGTTCTGAAATTACTTGGGATCGAATTACCCGAACAATCCAGCCAATCTGATCTGACGGCAGAGATAGAGCAGATCAAGTCTGCCTTGGGGGGCAGGCAACCCCAGGCGCTAATGGACTTACCCCAAATGACCGATCCCCATAAATTAGCAGCTATGCGGGTTATGAACTACTTGTTTAGTCCTGCGTTCATAGCAATGAATCAACTCAGCTTGGTCAATTGGTGCCGACAGGTGGATTTATCGATTCAGTACGGCCATTCCCCTGATTCTGCTTTTCCCTATGCCGGTTACGGGCATATCCTCTGCTTAGGAGGAGAGCTTGAGGCTGGCTATCAGTTTGGTCAACTGGCTTTAAAGTTGCTAGAACGATTCAAAGATAACACATTCAAAGCAAGAACTTATGCGATGTATAAGGGATTTCTCAAGCATTGGAAGGAACCCCTCAGGGACACATCATCTGTTTCCATGGAAGCTTATCAAAGTGGCATAGAAACTGGAGATATTGAATTTGCTACTAGTTCTATAACTGCCTATGCCTACGCTTTGTACCTAAGCGGCATTGAGCTGACGGATGCCAGGAAAGAGACGGCGAAAGCAATTGCAGCTACTATTCAAACTCAGCAGGAAGCTTACCTTCATTGGACTCAAACCTATATGCAGGCTATTCTTAACTTGATGGGAGAAGTGGACAATCCCTGCCGTTTGATTGGTGAAGCGTACGATGAAGAAAAGATGATGCCAGTCCATCTAGCCAGTGGAGATCGCACTGCACTGATGCACGCTTATTCCCATAAACTGACTTTGTGTTATCTTTTCGAGGAATTTCAGCAAGCAGTTGAAAATGCCGACCGGTTTGAAGACTATGCTGCTAATGCTGGCTCATCATTCATCCTTACCACTGCCTACTTCTATGATGCCCTGGCTCGGCTAGCATTTTATCCTGATGCTTCAGAGACTGAAAGAGCAGAAATTTTGACCAAGGTTGCTGCTAAACAAGAAAAAATGGAACTCTGGGCAAAGCAAGCTCCGATGAATTTTCTACACAAATTTTATCTAGTCGAAGCTGAACGATCCCGAGTTTTAGGCAAAGATAGCGAAGCTAGAGACTATTACGACCGCGCTATTACCTTAGCCCATAAAAACGACTATCTCAACGAAGAAGCCCTAGCTTATGAACTAGCAGGCAAATTCTATTTAGCTAGAAACCAAAACCACGTTGCTCGCCACTACCTACAAGATGCCCACTATACTTATCAAGGCTGGGGAGCTGTGGCTAAGGTAAAAGCTTTGGAAGCTCGATACCCACAATTTTTGGCTACAGTTTCAACAAATAGTATTAAAACTAGCTTAAATCCGTCAATTACCGACTCAGGTAAAACTACATCCGGTGTATTGGATATCAATAGCATTCTCAAAGCATCGCAAACTATTTCTGGGGAAATCATCCCAGACAAGTTGCTGGAAAAGTTAATGAAAATCCTGATTGAGAATGCTGGTGCTCAAAAAGGTTTTCTGATACTGGATAAAGAAGGTGACTGGGTAATTGAAGCTGAAGGAACAGTGGATTCTGATCAGCTGACTACACTGCAATCCCTGCCAGTAGACTCTGCGGATGCTGCCAGTAAAACCCCGGTCTTGTCAGTCTCTATCGTCAATTATGTGGCTCGCACCCAGGAAAATTTAGTCTTAAGTGATGCGGCTAATCAAGGACAATTTACTCGTGACCCTTACATTGTTGCCACTCAACCCAAATCGATTATCTGTACTCCTTTGTTAAATCAAGGTAAAATAAGCGGTATTTTATATTTAGAAAATAATTTAACCACAGACGCATTTACCAGCGATCGCATTGAAGTTTTAAGAATGCTTTCTGCTCAAGCTGCTATCTCTATTGAAAATGCTCGTCTCTATGGACAGTTAGAAGACTATAACCGAAATCTAGAGCTTAAAGTAGAAGAGCGCACTCAAGAACTATCTCAAACTCTGGAAGTTCTCAAAGCTACTCAAGCGGAACTAATATTTGAAAACGAGTTACTGAAGAGTGACGAACAAGCGTCGAATTTTGATTATCAAGTGGGGGGAAGTTTACCGATGGATGCTCCCACTTATGTGGTGCGTTATGCTGACAGAAATCTCTATAAATCATTAAAGCAAGGGAAGTTTTGTTACATTCTCAATCCCCGCCAGATGGGTAAGTCAAGCCTGATGGTACGTATGATTAACCACCTGAACCATGAGGGGATTAGCTGCGGGGCGATCGACCTGACTCGGATTGGCAGCGAAAATGTTACCCCTGACCAATGGTATAAGGGATTGGCAGTAGAGCTATGGCGAAGTTTTGGTTTACTAAGAAAGGTGAATTTAAAAAAGTGGTGGAATGAACGAGGAGATATTTCTACGGTTCAGCGGTTGAGTCAATTTATTGAAGAAGTCTTACTGGGTGAGGTTGATCAACCAGATAACAGTTTACCGAATAAACGGGTAGTTTTTATCGATGAAGTTGATAGCGTCTTGGGCTTGAATTTTCCAGTTAATGACTTTTTTGCTCTGATTCGCTCTTGCTATAATCAGCGTACTATCAATCGAGACTATGGCAATTTAACCTTTGCTCTGTTTGGGGTTGCTACCCCCTCTGGCTTAATTACAGACCACCAAAGAACTCCTTTTAATATTGGTCAGGCGATTCAACTGGAGGGTTTTAAAGAGCATGAAGCCCAACCTTTGCTTCAAGGATTAGCAGAGAAAGTGAGCAATCCTCAAACACTGCTCAAAGAACTGTTATCATGGACGAGTGGTCAGCCTTTTTTGACCCAAAAGATCTGTCAATTCATCCGCAGTACTTCATCTGCTATCCCTACCAACAACGAAGCTGAATGGATTGAAAATTTGGTGCGAACCAAGGTGATAGAAAATTGGGAATCCCAGGATGAACCAGAGCATTTGAGAACTATACGCGATCGCATCCTGGAGAGTAAACAATCTGTAGGGCTACTGGAGATATATCGACAAATTGTGGAGCAGGGAGAAGTGGTGGCTGTTGACAGTCCAGAGGAAAAGGAATTGCTGTTGTCTGGGTTAGTGGTCAAGCAACAGGGATGTCTGAGAGTCAATAACCGGATTTATGAATCCATCTTTGACCGCAGTTGGGTTGAGCAGCATGTCTAACTGGGATGTTGGAGCTTCAATTAAAATAGTAAAGGGAACAGGGAATAGGGAGTAGGGAGTAGGGAGTAGGGAGTAGGGAGTAGGCAATAGGGGCTGGGATCTATCTTTTTTATTTGATTTCACTACTAATAAGCTGTTCAGCATTTAGATTGGGATTAGAATTGAATCTACCGACAAAAGCTCTCTGTTAAGCCAATGACAACTTCCCTTGAAGAAGCCCTCAACACCGTCAGTCAACTGCCTCCTGAACAGCAGGCTATGCTGGTTGAAATCATCCAAAACCGTCTGATCGAATCCCGTCGTAAAGAAATTGCTGAGGATGCCAAAGAATCGATTGCCACATTTCAACAGGGCAAGTTACGACCTCAGTCAGCAGAGACTGTAATTTCTCAATTACAAAAGGCTCTTGAAGAAAACCCATGAGGTCTAGGAAGTTGTAAGATTGAAAGAAGGCAACAGTACCATGGAGTAAAACGTGATGTTGAATGTCAGTCTGGATCAAGAGGCAGAACAGTATTTAGTTGAAATTTTAAGTCAGGAAAAAACAACTAGCAGTGAGTTGATCAAAAAATTGCTGCGGGATTATCGCCAAAATTTTCAATCCCAAAAATCGGTTTTAGAACGAATGGGAGGAATGCCTAAACATTTGCTATCGGTGGGTAATCTATCTGATCGGGATACTCGTAGAGCAAAGGGAACAGGGAACAGGGAACAGGGAATAGGGAGTAGGGAGTAGCGATGCAGCGCGGTCTTGGGGGTTTCCCCCATGAGCGACTGCATCAAGACGGGAGTAGGAAACAGGGGACAAAAATTATCACAATTGATTTAGGATTGCTATAAAATAGGAATTATCCATCAAAAGTAATTAAGCTGATGAAAGCTGCCATTGTACGTATTAGAGATTCCCAAGGAATTAGAATTCCTAAAGCAATTCTTGAAGAATGTGGTTTAGCCAATGTAGTTGAAATAACACTAGAAGATGGTAAGGTAATCATTTCGCCAGTATCCCACTCTCGTCAAGGATGGGAAGAAGCTTTTAAAGAAATGGCAGAAAATGGTGATGATGAATTATTAATTGATGATCGGATTGAAAATTATTGGGATGAAGAGGATTGGCAATGGTAGCGATTCCCAAGCCAAAAGATAGTGGTGGGTTTCGTTGCTTCAACCCAACCGAGAAAAGAATGCGATTGCACTTCCTCTCCCTGTTCCCTATTCCCTATTCCCTATTCCCTGCTCCCTGCTCCCTGCTCCCTGCTCCCTAAAACCCAAGACTTTTTACCTCACCCAATTAACTGCTATAGTTCAATCAACTCTCCATCAAAATCAACCTCAAAGCATCTAACTGCACATACCATGGCTGAGGCCAAGCTTTAATCTGATGCCATTTTTCCTTGAAAACTTCAGCTTGGAGGTGATACTGTTGAGGATTGTAGGACTTACCAAGTTTAGTTGGTTTTGCCCCCCTAACCCCCCAATTTTGGGGGGGAATCATGTCAAAGTCCCCCAGAATTGGGGGATTTAGGGGGCAATCCATAAGTCCTGTATTCCTAGAAGGAGTATATAAACTCAAATAAAGTGTAACTCGGTGCTGGGTTTCACTCATGGTCACCAGCCAACAGGGAAACGTATTATCGTGATTTGCCTCTTTGAGAAATCTCAGATGATGGGCACGGATGCCAACATAAGCCAACGATTTCCTGATCGGTTCCACAACTGAGAGACTACAGTTCCAGTCCAGGGCTTGAATTTTTTTGTGGTCAATAATTTCAACCCGAGAAAAGTTTTTACACTCCGTTAATTGTGCTACCCTAAAGCTAGGAGGATGCTCAAAAATAGCTTCTTTAGAACCATAAGCAATAACTTTTCCTTCGGAAAGTACTAACAGATTACCACAAACCCGGTAAGCTTCCTCTAATTTATGGGTAACGAAAAGAGTGGCTCCTTGATAAGTAGAGAAAATTTCAGTTAGTAGCCTTTCGATCTGATTCCGGAGATAGGTATCAAGGGCAGAAAGGGGCTCATCTAACAGTAACGCTTCTGGTGCGATCGCCATTGCTCTTGCCAAGGCTACCCGCTGCTGCTGTCCCCCAGAAAGTTGGTGAGGATAGCGCTTTTCCAGTCCCTGTAAATGCATCATTTCAATGTATTTCCATACCCGTTCATTCCTTTGGGCTTTCGGCAATTCCTGTAAGCCAAAACCGATATTTTCAGCGACATTCATGTGGGGAAACAGGGCGTAGTTTTGAAACACAAAACCAATGCGACGTTGGTGAGGAGGAAGATTAATACCCTGTTTAGAATCAAACAAAACTCTTCCGTTCAAGACAATGCGGCCTTGAGTAGGTGTAGCCAAACCAGCAATACACCGTAGCGTCATACTTTTACCAGAACCAGAAGCTCCTAAGATTCCTAACGGCTTACCATTAGCAGTAAATTTAGCATCTAGGGTAAAGCTAGAGCTTAGCTCTTTTCGTAACTCTACTAAAAGTCCTTGACTTGGTTCTATGTTAGATTTTTTCCCTACTCCCTGTTCTTTTCTCCCCTTAATAAGGGAAGCTCTAGTCCCCCCCTTATTAAGGGGGGTTAGGGGGGATCCCTTCCTTACTTCTATGTTAGATTTTTTCTCTATTCCCTGTTCTTTTCTCCCCTTAATAAGGGAAGCTCTAGTCCCCCCCTTATTAAGGGGGGTTAGGGGGGATCCCTTCCTTACTTCTATGTTAGATTTTTTCCCTATTCCCTGTTCTTTTCCCCCCTTAATAAGGGAAGCTCTAGTCCCCCCCTTATTAAGGGGGGTTAGGGGGGATCCCTTCCTTACTTCTATGTTAGAGAAGGGAATGTTGGTTTTGCGCAAAGGGAGTAACCAGTTACTAATTATTGACCAGCAACGATTGATTAATCTATAGCATTTATCATACTCATGAGGTACAAAGAATTTTTTCCCTGCTCCCTGCTCCCTGCTCCCTGCTCCCTGCTCATAGTTAATGATGGTGATTGCCACGAGAGCGATCGCAACCATGATCAACACCCATAGTAGTGCTTCCCCCATCCTCCCGGCTTGGGCTGCAAAAAAGATAGCGATCGCAATGGTTTGGGTTCTGCCAGGAATACTCCCGGCTAGCATTAACGTAGCGCCAAACTCTCCCAAAGCTCTAGCAAAAGCCAGAACTGTCCCCGCCATCACCCCTGGCCAAGCCAAAGGTAGCAACACTTGCCAAAATACCCTACATTCAGAAGCTCCCAAGGTACGGGCACAGTTAATCAAATCCTGATTGACTTGTTTGAAAGCTCCCAATACAGTTTTATACATCAAAGGAAAAGCAACTACAGTAGCAGCAATCACAGTAGCAGGCCAAGACAAGATTACAGATACTCCCAATTGCCTCAATAGCTGTCCCACTGGGCTATTTCTACCTAGTAACAACAGTAATAAGAAGCCAACTACTGTAGGTGGTAGCACTATCGGAAGGGTTAAGATACTATCAATAATTCCTTTACCTTTCCCTTGATAGCTAAACATCCAGCCCGCTACCGTAATTCCCAGAAAGAAAGCCAAGATAGTAGCCAAGCCAGCAGTTTTTAGGGAAATCCATAAAGGGGAGAAATCTTCCATAGTGTTGAACAAAGAGTATGGGTAGTGTGGAAAGTGTGGGTAGTGTGGGCAGAAAAAACGGCATATATAGGGTCTCTAATAGTTATAAGGCAAATTCAATTTTATTACCCCGACTCCCGACTCCCGACTCCCGACTCCCGACTCCCTATTCCCTATTCCCTGTTCCCTATTCCCTACTCCCTACTCCCTACTCCCTACTCCCTTATCCGCCATAGTAAACCCATACCTCAAAAATACAGTTTTAGCTGACTCACCACTCAGAAACTGTACAAACTGGTTAGCATGATCAGGGTTTTTAGACTCCTTTAATACTGCTACTGGGTAGATAATCCGGGAGTAAGACTCTGGCGGAGCAGTAGCAACTCGTTTAACTTGGTTTGATACATTAGCATCTGTTGCATACACCAATCCAGCATCCACATTACCTGTTTCCACATAGAATAGAACTTGGCGAACATCTTTAGCAAAAACTAACTTCGGTTTGAGCTGGTCAAACAAATTAAGAGTAGTCAGAACTTCCTTAGCATAGTGTCCAGCTGGTACACTTTCCGGGTCTCCCATTGCTATTTTACTTATTTTATCAGAGGTTAAGTCCTTAAAATTAGAGATACCAGTCTCGTCTTTAGGACTAACTAAAACTACCTGATTATTAATAATACTTTGCCTTGTACCTTCTAGTAAAAGCCCCTTAGATTCCAGAGCATTCATCTGTTTCGGAGCTGCTGAAATAAAAACATCCACTGGCGCGCCCTGTTCGATTTGTTGCTGCAACGAACCAGAGGAAGCAAAGTTATAAATAATAGTAACATCTGGTGTTTCATTAGTGTAGAGTACTTTGATAGCTTTCATCGCATCTTGTAAGCTAGCAGCAACTGAGACAGTTAGACTGACCACTTCTGGCTGTTGATTGTTAAAGGTAAGAACATTGCAAGCTACCAAAACTAAGGATAGACTTAAGCACAGAAACCATGATTTAATTAGGGATTTAACCATATCTAATTTTTAGTTTAGATGTGAAACTATGATTGATCAAAAAAGGGAACAGGGAACAGGGAACAGGGAAGAGTAGTAAAGAGCTCTGAATAGTTTTTGATGTTATGATAAATCACCAAGATTGTTCATGATATATTTTTAAATTATATAGCGCTTCCTATTCAGCGTGATATACATTTAAATTTTATTCCCTACTCCCTACTCCCTACTCCCTACTCCCGATTCCCGATTCCCGATTCCCGATTCCCGATTCCCGATTCCCTACTCCCTACTCCCTACTCCCTACTCAATTAGATACTTAACAACAAAAAAAATAGCCGTAGAAATAATGTCCACGGCTATTTCAAGTCCACACTAAGTGGATTCAAATCGCTCTCTTGATGCAGTCGCTCATGGGGGAAACCACGGCAGTCGCTCATGGGGGGAACCCCCAAGACCGCGCTGCCTTCCCAAGACCGCGCTGCATCGCTATGTCACTCAGTTCCCGAACCCATTGAAATATGATCCTATTTAATCATACCGGAACCTTTGTCTTTGCCAAGGGGGGGGAAACCCCCCCAGAAACTAACGTCTTAACGCAGCATCCAATACTTAGTGATGATAGTAATCACCTCACCTGGCATGCCAGTAGGTTGCAGAGGACTCCACTCGGAAGCTTGTGCGTAGCCCATGGCAGACAGGGTATGAATAGTATTAGTTACTGCTTGACGAGGCCCCTTTAAAATGTGCTGAACAGGTTGTTTATTTGGGAAAAAATCTTCAGGATTAATTCCGGGAATTTGATGTTCAGGATTATTGTCGGGGTTAGGGATAAATTCTTGCGACATAGCTCAAGATTTGAATTTTGTTTATATGATTATTGTAATGATTATATTTTAAGTTGTCAAGGGTTTTTAGAATTTTTTTGGGTGGGGTATTTTAAGGGTAAAAAAAAGCGTTCGCGTAGCCTCTCTTTCAGAGCATCGCAAAGATTATGCGATCGCTTTTTTTGTATAGCGGTCTGTAGGCTAATTAGGTAAACAATTTTTTTTCCCTGTTCCCTATTCCCTATTCCCTACCTTTACAGATAAACTTTACACTTGGTCCAAGATATTCTTTATGCTTGCCCCTTTCGAGTCATACCGATACCAGAAAGATAAAGATCAGGAACTTTATAACGTTCAACCTCATTTTCAGTCCCTTCATAAATAGATAACAAACCCACTTCTCTAGCTAGATTCAACTGATCATCTAGTCCAGTTACATCAGTTGCCTTTAAGGGCGAATACCCTATGCTTCTCAGACGATTAATCAACTCTTGAAGTTCACTAAATTCTTCATTAATCAAAGCATCTAATGCCTTTTCTGATACCTTCTCCAGGGATGAACTCAAAGCCCGTGGTCGAATGATAGTTTTCTGATAAGGATTTTTCTCTTGTTCGTTTATTTCCCAATCTTTCGCCTCAGCAAAAAGTTGTAACAGAGCACGGGGATTATGGCTGTTGCTGCCGTCAGCAAGTCGTTTCCAGACCCAGTTCCGAGTAAAGGCAGATTTCCCCCCTCTCATCCGCTCACCAACAAAAAGATTCCAAATTTCAAAGACCTGTGATTCACTCAAGTAGTCACTACTTGATAACAAACTACCTTGCTGAATTGAATTTACGACAAGTTCTTTAAATCTGCCCGATTTGAGAGCTTGTTTAATTATAACTTTCAAGAAATCTGATTGATAAACCCATTCAAGCACTACAGAGCGTCCGAAGAAGTGACTTTTATTATCGAAGCGAAGGCTAAGCCAGATATCTTGTCGCAATAGAATTTTGAATTTTAAATTTTTAAGATCGTCCCCTAAGTCAGTAATCAGCGAAAGCAGTCCTTCAATGGCTTTAGTGCGTCTTTCTCGATCTTCCTGTGTATTGCCAAAGCCTGTATCCAGTCCATCGAAAAGAAGAAGAATAGTAGATTGTGCAGCACTATCAAAACGCTTTAGCCAATCTCTTGCCAATAAACCTACTTGAGATTGTGGTAGTAAACTCTCAAACCATCGGACAACCTCTAATTCCCTAGTAGGATCAGTCCCTAGAACTTGTAATAGAGCCTCATCTGGTTGAGGCTTCTCTCCAGGCCAGGATAGCTGACAAGCAAGACAAGTCTGGAGTAACCAGAAGTCACGCCAGCTTTTTCCTGTAGTTTCTAAAGCCTCATCAATGGCCTTGAAACCTTCAGAGTTAATAACCCACGGGCGATCGCCTTTAAGAGGACTGGGAGATAACACTACAATGGAATCTTGCTTAGAATCTTCCAGGAGGCGGCGGAAAATAGCCGTTTTACCAGTACCTTTACGACCACGGATTAGAACTATGTTAGGCTTAAGGGCGCGATTGACTAACTGTGTTTCTACAAAGGTTTCCAGAAAATTATCTTGGTATTCTGCTGTTCCTGCAGAAAATTCTAACTCCTGTAAAATTTGCCCCTTACTATCGGGTAAACTATCCGGTAGCTCTTCTTCACTAGCTGTAGGTAGAAAACGTTCTAACCATTCAGCAACCGGCTCAAAGTCACGCCACGTTTCTTGATTAGATAAAATTTTATCTGATGTCGCAATCTCTTCTCGATAGGGAATAAAATGTGTAATATCTGATTCTTTAATCGGCTCTGATCTTGATTGTTTATCCCTCAGTACAGAGAGCCAGTCTCCAATCCATTCAATAGCTCTATGTTGGTATCGTTCCACAACTTCTGGTGCTTTACTAGCAGGAATTGGAGACACAATAAATCGTGGCTCTGGAGTAAGCCGCTGTTCAGTTTCAGTTCGTCTAGTCTCAGCAGCAAGCAATGCACGAACCAGTTCACCCGTACCCCTTTGAGCTTGAGGATGAGGAAAGAAAACAATAATTGCCAGATCAGCCAAGTCAAACAGCAGCGGTCCATTGAGAGGAGTCATTCCTGTGCGAGCATCTAGTAAAATAACATCGGGCTTGAAAGGAAGACGATCACTACTTAAAATCTGAATCAGTTCACGTAATGGATTTCTATCTTCCCGATACCAAGCTCCAGGTTCCATAAAGCTCAGCAAACGCGCATAATTGGCATTGGGCAAACCTGCCGGAAGACAGTAAATTTCATCGGTTTCAGAAACCCTCAGGATATGATTACGGATGTCAGGCTCTTCCCCTTGCTCCAAACTTAGTAAAACAAATACCAACCCCTGTTGATCCTTAATCTCGTTTTCCTTTCCAAACAAAGCCGCTAATCCTGGAGCTTCTAAATCCATGTCAACACAGAGCACAGTCCGTCCACGACTGGCAAGAATTCGGGCAGTATAAGCCAGGGCAGTTGAGCGACCAACTCCTCCTCTAAGGGAATAAAATGTTGCAACGATCGGTCGGTCAAGGTCTTCGTCTAGATCCGATGGAAATAGGATTGCTTCAGGATTACTAGAGCCAGAGCGAGAGCGAGCCAGAGCTTCAGGCCAAAAGGGTACGTTTTCCAGGGTAGAATCAATGGGAAGAGGGCCAGCCCATTGCTGCTCTTCAGGAGTTAGTAGATCTAACCACTGAATTGTCAATTCTTCTAGCCCCTGTAGAACAATGTTCTTACGTTCTTGTTTGGATTTGCCATCAAATCCTCGGGAAATCACAGCAATACGCCAGCCTAGAAACGGATCCGGTTGAACCCGCAGATCCGTAATCTCTAAAGCTGCCCGCGACATATTTTGATGAATACGCTCTTTGATTTCTGAATGGTTCATCTGCGCCTCCCGGATTTAGGACTAATTTTAAACTTTATAAAGTTTGTTAACTGCTTTGCTCCATCTACCAACTCCGCCATTGTCAGGCTACTATTACAGGTTATTTGATAACGTAGGGCTGTATCCCAGTTTTCTATAAAAAATGTCTTTGCACCTGTAGAGTCACGGATATCGGAGAGACGAAATCCCGCTGCTTCCCATAAACTCCGTAGATTATGCCCCTGATTGCCATGTTTCGGAAATGATTTATTTCTAGATCGTAATAACGCTTTGAGACTAGATTCAATGGCATAGCCTGCCATATAAACTGATCCAATTGATTGACTTCTATTTTTGAGTATAGCGTCTGCATCTGCCGCCCGTTCATTTGCAATATCTAGCCAGTCTTTGTAATTATTAGGATCCATTACAAGTATAATTCCAATTAATTGGATAGATTATAACACAAAAAAAAGTCCATATAAATGGACTTAACTCGCTCTATAATTAGGGTCTATAACTCTGAAATAATCCTGAACAATAATCCCTTATTAATTATCCTTTCTTTTCAAAACTGAACCAGCCCCTAAAGCAGTAAGTCCCAGTAGCGCTAATCCAGAAGCAGGTTCAGGTACACTGGTTGCATCTGCCTTTGAGGCAAGGTTGGTGATGGTTTCTCTAAAATTGGGATTAGGATCAACATTAACCCAGTTTGACGGATCGTTGGTGATAGTTTCCTTAAAATTAGGATTGGGATCAACATAGATAGTTGAACCAAGGAAGGCGAAGTCACGAGAAAACCTAATTCCTGACTCTCTGTTCCAGGTAAGGGTCTGACCCCCTAGGTCCATAAACCTACCAAAATCGCGATCTATAGTCCAACTATCAGGGGTAGCTTTAAACATATAAGGACAAAAAGGAGGACGATCAGGAGGGTTTCTACGAATAAAAGTGATAGTAAGAGAAGTAATACTAGGAGAAGTAATAGTAGAACAAGACAACACGAATGGACGCCTCTCAAAACCTTGTCGAGCTAAACCTTCTACATCAAGAAACCAAGAGAGTAATACCCCTTGAGTATTGTACTCAACAAATCCCTCGTAATCTCTAGTTGGGGGAGGAGGCTCTGGCGACAAAAAACTAGGAGAAGACAACAATTCAAGAGTGCCACTGAATTCATGCTTGATTATCTGGAAAGCAGCAGCCGGTAAAACTCCAACAGTAGCAGAGGTTAAAGCGATAGCAGTAGTAACAACACCTAATTGTTTAGAAAAATTAATCAAAGGAATTCTCCTGGTTGAGTAAGTAGATAAATTGAGTTAATTGCACCGCTAAGTGGGCAATTAA